>JBAPWU010000445.1:0-20020 GCA_049283855.1 Kineosporiaceae bacterium | reverse complement strand
GTGGAGGTCGGCTCGCCGGTCACGGCGGGCAGCGCCCTGCTGACGATCACCGACGTCTCCACGCTCAGCCTCAGTGCATCGGTCGACGAGACCGACGTGCTGCTCGTCCGGTCCGGGGTGGCGGCCGACGTCGAGCTGGACGCCGTCCCGGGGGCCTCCTACGCGGCGACGGTCCGCTCCGTCGACCTGCAGCCGACGACGTCGGCCCGGGGCGGGGTGTCCTACCTCGTGCGGCTGGGCCTGTCGGCAGGACGGACCGATTCCGGCGCGGCGGCCCCGGCGCCCAGACCCGGCATGTCCGCGGTGGTCCGGCTGAAGGTGCGCACGGCCACCGACGCGATCAGCGTTCCCGCGGCCGCGGTGTTCCGCGACGGCGCCCGTGATGCGGTGTGGGTCCTCCAGGACGGGACGGCCCGCCGGCGGGAGGTCGACCTCGGGGCTCAGGGCGACGACCTGGTGGAGGTGGCACGCGGCCTGTCCGTCGGGGAGTCGGTCGTGGTGAAGGGCGCAGACCGGGTCGCCGACGGGCAGCGGGTCGAGCCGCAGTGAGCGCGTCGCTGATCGAGCCGGTGATCGAGCCGGTGGTCCAGGCGGTGGTCGAGGCGGTGGATGTCACCCGCACCTACCGGCTGGAGGACGTCGAGGTGACGGCCCTCGACGGCGTGAGCCTGCGGATCGACCCGGGCGAGTACCTGGCCGTGGTCGGGCCGTCCGGGTCCGGCAAGTCCACGCTCATGCACCTGCTCGGGCTGCTGGACCGCCCGACGTCCGGTCGGCTCGAGGTCGACGGGCGCACCGTCGCGGGCATGTCCGACGCCGAGCTGGCCCGTCTGCGCAATGCCACCATCGGGTTCGTCTTCCAGTCCTTCCAGCTGCTGGCGCGGACCACGGCGGTCGACAACGTCGCTCTGCCGCTGGTCTACCGCGGCCTCGGCCGGCGGGAGCGCCGGGCCCGGGCGGTCGCCGCCCTCGAGGGGGTGGGCCTGGGGCATCGCCTCGGTCACCGCCCGGCGCAGCTGTCCGGCGGCGAGCAGCAGCGGGTGGCGATCGCCCGCGCTCTCGTGGCCGACCCGCGGCTGCTGCTCGCCGACGAGCCGACCGGGAATCTGGACAGCCGGACCGGAGCCGAGGTGATGGCGCTGCTCGAGTCGCTGAACACCGACCGCGGTGTCGCCGTCGTCCTGGTCACTCACGACCACCAGGTCGCCGCGCGCGCCCACCGGCAGGTCCGCATGCGCGACGGACGGGTGGAGAGCGACAGCACCGACCCCGCCCGGGCAGGCGCGCCGTGAGGCTCGGGGAGGCCTTCGGGGCGGCCGTCACGGCCCTGCGCGCCAACCGGCTGCGCAGCGCGCTGACCATGCTCGGGGTGATCATCGGCGTCGGCTCGGTCGTCGTGCTGGTCGCGATCGGCAGCGGGGCCAAGCGCGAGGTCGAGCAACAGGTCGAGGGCCTGGGCTCGAACCTGATCCTCGTCGTCCCCGGGGAGTTTAGCCTCGGCTCCGCGCCGTCGGTGAGCCGGCTGACGCTGGAGGACGTCGGCTTCCTGGGCCGGGTCGTCGGCAACCCGGACACGGTGGCCGCGAGCGTGGCGTCGGGGGAGGAGGTCAGGGCCGGGTCCCGCTCGGTCTTCGTCACGATCAACGGCACCAACGAGAACGTGCCCCAGGTGTTCGACCGCCCGCTGGCCCGCGGGCGGTACCTGTCCCGGGCGGACGTCGACACCCGGCGCCGGGTGGCGGTGCTCGGCTCGCAGACCGCGCGGGACCTGTTCGGGGACCGGGACCCCCTGGGCCGGCAGGTGACCATCGCCGGCGTGCGGTTCCGGGTGATCGGGGTGTTCGCCGAGGTGGGCTCGACGTTCGGGGTGAGCCGCGACCAGGATGTGCACGTCCCGGTCTCCGCGGCGCAGCGACTGTTCGGCATCGACCGGATCGACGCCCTGGCGGTCAAGGCACCGACGATCGACGCGATCGGGCCGCTGCAGCAGCGGATCGTCGGCGCACTGGAGGACAAGTACGAGGGGGACACGTTCTCGGCGGTGACCCAGACCCAGATCCTCGGCACCATCGGCACGATCCTCGGACTGCTCACCCTGGTGCTCGGCGCCATCGCGGGGATCTCGCTGCTGGTCGGAGGGGTCGGCGTGTCCAACATCATGCTCGTCTCCGTGCGCGAGCGGACCCGCGAGATCGGCCTGCGCAAGGCGCTCGGTGCCCGCCAGCGCGACATCCTGGCCCAGTTCCTGATCGAGGCGGTGCTGCTCACCACCATCGGCGGGCTGACCGGGATGTCCCTCGGCGTGGCCGCGGCGATGACCGCCGACCGGCTGACCGAGCTGCCGGCCCAGGTCGCCTGGTGGTCCCTCGCCCTGGCGTTCGGCGTCTCGGCAGCGGTCGGGGTCTTCTTCGGGGTGTTTCCCGCCCGTCGGGCCGGCCGGCTGGATCCCGTGGTGGCGCTGCGCACCGAGTGAGGCCGTCACGCCGTGCCACCTCGAGCCGGGTGCTCCGGGCATCGGCCGTGCCCGGCACCCGGTCCCTAGAGTGAGCGGGTGAGCGAGTTCTACTACGAGCGCGTGGGCGAGGACCGGTACCGGCCCACGCGCCATGTGCAGGGGGCCTGGAACGATCATGAGCAGCACCTGGCGCCGGTCGTCGGCCTGCTGGCCCATGTGGTGCAGCGCCACGACCCGCGCCCGGACCTGCAGACGGCGCGGATCAGCTACGACGTCCTGGGCCTGATCCCGTTGCAGGAGAGCGTGGTGGTGGTGCGCACCCTGCGGCCGGGACGCACGATCGAGCTGGTCGAGGCCGCCCTCGAGGTGGCGGGGCGGACGGTGGTCCGCGCGACCGCCTGGCGGCTCTCCCGCCAGGACACCTCGAGCGTCGAGGGCGGGTACCCGCCGGCGCTGCCGGATGCGGGCACGATGCCGGTGTGGCCGGTCAGCGACATCTGGGACGGCGGGTACATCGCCTCGCTCCGGGTGCACAGGGCGCAGGACGCCGCGCCCGGGCGGGCCCGGAGCTGGGTGCACAGCGACGTCGAACTGGTTGCCGGAGAGGCGATCTCACCCACAGCGTCGTTCCTGCGGCTGGTGGACACCGCCAACGGCATCGCCACGCTGGTCAGCCCGACCGAGTGGATGTTCCCGAACGTCGACCTCACCGTGCATCTGTTCCGCCAGCCGATCGGTCCGTGGGTGGGCTTCGACACCTCGGTGACGTTCGGCGGCGGCGGGCTGGGGCTGACCTCGTCCTGGCTGCACGACGAACGGGGGCCGGTCGGGCGGGCCGAGCAGATCCTCACCGTCCGGCCCATGCCCCCAGGGCCCGGCACCGTCGCCCGGGAGCCGTGACCATCGATCCGCCCAGCGGCTACGACGATGAGCGCCGTCCGGGCGAGCCCAGGGTGCTCAGCAGGTAGAGGGCACCGATGACCAGGGCCGGGGCACTGGCCACCTGGAGCGACGGGCTGATCCTCGACCACTCCGTCGAGGTCCCCAGGAAGGCGCTCAGCATCGCGCCGAGCACCACGCCCACGAACGGGCTCGCCGCCACGGTGACGAGCAGCCATCCGGCCATCCGCGGCCGGTACCAGCCGAGCAGCCCGATCACGCCGGTCAGGGCGACGGCGATGATCGCGCGGACGGGCCCGTGGGCATCCTCGAAGCTGTTCCAGCCGACCGAGGGAACGGCGGCCCATGAGGACAGGACCACCAGCGCGACGGTCGCGGCGGTCAGCACCGGGGTCGCCGTGTCCAGCCGCCACTCCACCAGGGCGGCCAGGGCGACGGTCGGCAGGAGCCACAGGGCCACCAGGCCGACACCGGCCAGGCCGCCGGGCTCGGCCATCGTGTTCCCGATGATGAACATCCCCCCGAGGACGGCGACGAGTGCCGTTAGGGTGAGCGCGATGATGCGCACGGCCCTCGCCGCAGTGGGCCGGGTCGAGGCGGTCCGCGGGCGGTGACGGTGCGGCACATGGGCAGTGGGCCAGTGGGTCGACGACATGGCTGCCATCCCTCGTGGGCCAGGAGCATCGAAGCCGATGCATTCTCGAGCCTAGGCAGCGCACCCCGGCCCGGCGAGAGCACCACGTCCCGACGTCGTCGGGCGCACCGGCTGGCCACCGGCCGGCGCGCGCCGGATCAGCGAGCCATCCGCCAGTATCCGAGGGACAGGGTGGCCGCCACGGTCATCCACAGCCCGTAGGGAAGCAGCACCAGGGACGTCCAGGGCAGGAACCGCCAGGCGAGGACGACGAGCAGCCAGGTCAGCACGGCCGCCGCGCCGAGGGCCGCGGCGGCCGGACCGAGTGCGTGCGGCACGTAGAACAGGTAGGCCCAGGCCAGCGCGCAGGCGACCGAGACGGCCAGCACGGCGAGCGCCGTCCAGGCCTGCCGCGACGGCACCCGCGCGGACAACCCGATGCCGGCCACCATCAGGGCCAGGAAGTTCAGCGGCCAGATCACCCCGAACACCCACGGAGGCGGCTGCCACGAGGGGCGGGCCAGCGCGGCGTACCAGCCGGGGTCGGCGCTCGTCCACAGGCCGGACAGGCTCGCGTAGACGAGCACGACGAGGACGAAGCCGGCGGCCGGGGCGACCTGGGTGCGCGTCATGCCTGCACGACCGGGTCGCCGCCGGCGACCCGCCGGTCGCGGATCCAGGTGAGCAGGTCGGGCAGTGTCATGGGCCGGGCGAGATGGAAGCCCTGGGCGGATTCGACGTCCAGGCGCCGGGTGAGGCGCCACAGCTCCTCGCTCTCGACGCCTTCGATCACGACCTCGGCGTCGAGGGCGTGAGCCAGGTGGACGGCGGCGGTGAGCACTGCCAGGCCGCGGGGCTGATGGCCGGCCCGGGCCAGCAGCGACCGGTCGATCTTGATCAACTCGGGGCGCAGCCGGTCGAGGAGGGCGAGGTTGGAGTAGCCGGTGCCGAAGTCGTCGATGCTGAGGTGGGCGCCGAGCCTGTGCAGCAGGGTCAGGGTCTCGGCGGCCCGGCCCCCCCGGAGGAGGGCGGCCGCCTCGGTGACCTCGATCACGATGCGGTCGAACCCGCCGGCGGGCTCCCAGGCGAGGAGCCAGTCGACGAAGTGACGGTCGGTCAGCTGGACGGGGGAGACATTGAGGCAGATCGGCAGCGGTGCCCCGCGCGGGTCCGTCCCGAGGTCGTCGCCGTGTGCGGTCAGGTCGCGGTCGATCAGTTCCAGCGCGATCCGTCCGATCGCCGGCAGGTGACCGGTCTGCTCGGCGAGGGTCAGGAACTCCTCGGCCGCGACGGCCTCTCCGTCGCGGTCCCAGCGGACGAGGGCTTCGACGGAGCGCACGGCGCCGGTCGTCGTGTCCAGGATCGGCTGGTAGTGCACGAGGAACTGGCGGGCGCGCACGGCGGCCGCGAGCCGGTGCCGGATGTCCGCCCGGGCCTCGGCGGAGCGATTCATCTCGCTGCGGAAGTAGACCCGCCGGTCGCGGCCGGCCTGCTTCGCGGAGTACATGGCGGTGTCCGCGTGATGCATCAGCACGTCGGCGTCGCTGCCGTCGTCGGGAGCCAGCGCCACCCCGATCGACCCGGACACGTACACCTGGGCGTCGTTGAGCAGGATCGGTTCGCGGAGCACGGCCAGGACCCGCGCGGTGACCGACTCCAGGCTGTCCTCCTGGTCGACGTCGGTGACCACCATCGCGAACTCGTCGCCCCCGAGGCGGCCGACGGCGTCCTGCTGCCGCGCGGTCCTCTGCAGCCTGATCGCGATCTCGCGCAGGGCGGTGTCGCCGGCCTGGTGGCCGTACCGGTCGTTGATCGCCTTGAACCCGTCGAGGTCGATCCACAGCACGGCCAGCCCGGTTCCGGCCCGGGACGCCCGGGCGAGTTGCTCGCTGACCAGGGCCCGGAAATGGGAGCGGACCAGCAGCCCGGTCTGAGGGTCGAACCGGGCCTGGGCGGACAGCTCCTTGTTCGCCTCATGCAGGCGCGTCACGTCGTGGACGAGGACGATCCGCCGGGTGCCTCCGCCGAGGGCGAGCGGACCGGCCTCCATGGTCACGAAATAGGGCGTGCCATTGCGGGAGACCAACCGCCGATGCGCGATCCCCAGGGTCAGCACCGGAGCCGGTGGACCGGTCTCGTCGTCGGTGGTCGAGCGGTGCGGCACGGCGTAGTCCTCCGCGAGCACCATGATCGGCATCCCGACCAGGGCCTCCTGGTCGTACCCCGACATCGTGGCGAAGAAGGCGTTGGCCTCGACGATGTGGTCGCTCTCGTCGAGGATCAGCACCCCGAAGACGTTGTTGTCGTACATCGCCTCCAGAGTGGCCAGCCGGTCGTGGGTCTGGCGGGCGACCTCGTGCCGATCGGTGACGTCCAGGGCGGTGGCGACGACGTAGCCGGGCCCGGTCTCGTCCGCCCGCACGCTGACCGCGCGCTCCAGGACCCACCGGACCTGGCCCTGCGGGCGGACGATGCGGTACTCCAGCTCGTAGGCCTCCATCGGGGCAGCCGCCCTGACCAGCGCCACCCGGTCCCGGTCGTCGGGGTGGATGGCCGCGACGAGCAGGCCGGGGTCGGCCAGCACCCGATCCCGGGCGAGCCCGAACACCTCCTCCACCCGGGAGTTCAGGAACAGTAGGCGGCCCTGGGCGTCGCGTTGCCACACCGCCTCCGCCAGTGCCTCGGTGACAGCGGTCAGGTCGCGCAGGCTGCGTTGGGCGGTGCGGTGGGCCTCGGCGAGCTCGGTGACGTCGGTGGACACCACGATCGCCCCCCGGACGGCGCCGTCCCGCGCGCGGTAGGGCTGGAACTGGAGCAGGACGTCCGAGCGCTCCCCGCGCAGCTCCAGCATCCCCGCCTGCTGCTCCTCGACCGCCGCCCGCAGCCGCTGCTCCAGCCCGGGGATCTCGATCGTGCTGGGGATCGCCGTCAGCGGACGTCCGAGATCGGACTCGATCAAGGCGAAGACCCGGACCGCAAGGGGGGAGTAGCGGGTCACCCGTAGCTCGCGGTCGACGAGGATCAGGCCACTGGTGAGGGAGGCCTGGATGTTCTCCAGGTCGGCGTTGGCGCTCGCCAGGTCGTCCCCGCGGACCTGCAGCTCGGCGTTGAGCGTGGACAACTCCTCGTTGGTCGCCTCCAGCTCCTCGTTGGAGGCCTGGACCTCCTCGCCCGAGGCCTGCAGCTCCTCCGCGGAGGCCTGGAGCTCCTCGTTGAGGGCCTGGAGCTCCTCGTTGGAGGCGCTCAGCTCCTCGATCGAGGCCTGGAGAGCGGCCTCGGTCGAGGCCAGCTCCTGGGCCATCCGCTCGACCTCGGAACCGGCGCTCGCCTCCTCGCTCGCCGGCCTGGCGGCCGCCGGCGCCTCCAGGGGGTCATGGAAGCTGACCACCAGGCGCCCGGCCGCGCTGTCGTCACCGAGGCGGACGACCGAGACCAGGACGGTGCCGGTCGCGGTGGTCACCGAGCGCCGGACGGTCTCGCTCCCGTCGTGACGCAGCCGCAGGAGCAGGCCACGCACTACCGGCCGCAGCTCCTCCCGCAGCAGGGCCACCACGTGGCTGCTGTGCCGACCCTCGGCCACCCAGCACCACCGGGACACCTCCCCGATGACCTCGATCACCTCGTCGTCGGCATCCAGGACCAGCGACGGCGGTGCGAACCGGCGGATCAGTGCGTCCCGCAGCGAGGTCCGCTCGTCGGGACCGTGGCGGGTCACGGTCAACGGCTCCGCTCCGTTCGGGGGCCTGGTCCGAGCCTGGGGTGAGGGCAGAACGCCCACGGTACTGGCCGGCCGTCGGCGGTACAGGCGATCCTTGGCGTCCACCGTCTCGAACAGGCCGTGGGCGTCGATGACCCGCTCGGACTCTCCCAGCAGGAGCAGCCCCGACGGCACGAGGGCGAAGTGCAGCAGGCGGAGGACCCTTTCCTGCAGCCGCGGGTCGAAGTAGATCATGGTGTTGCGCAGACAGATGAGATGGAGTCTCGGGAACGGCGGATCGAGGGCCACGTTGTGCCGGGCGACGACGACACAGTCGCGCAGCGCCGGAACGATCTCCCATCCCTGGCCGCACCTGCGCAGCCAGCGGTCACGCAGCTCCTGCGGGAGGCCCTGGATCAGATCCTCGGGGTACTGGCCGCGCCGGGCGACGTCCAGCGCCTCCTCGTTCAGGTCGGTCGCGAAGATCTTCATGCGGTGGGGCAGGGCCGCGGGATGACCCAGCAGCCCCGAGACGATCATCCCGATCGTGTAGGCCTCCTGCCCGGTCGCGCACCCCGGGACCCATACCCGCACCTGCTGGTCCGGGCCCAGGCCGGAGATCAGGGCCGCCAGCGGTTCCTCGAGCGCCGCCCACGCCGTGGCGTCACGGAAGAACGAGGTGACGGTGACCAGCAGGGCAGAGCTCAGCGCCCGAGCCTCGCGCGGGTCGGCGGCGACCACCTCGTGGTAGCGCGCCAGGTCCCGGACCTGGAGCAGCCCCATCCGCCGCTGGATCTGCCGGAGCAGGGTCGCCCGCTTGTACCCGCCGAAGTCGATGCCCGTCGCCGTGCCCACTGCCGTGGTGATCTCCTCGACCGCCTGGTCGGTCGGCGACGGCCCCTCGGGCGGCCCGACCGCACCGGGCCGGCCCGCGTCCGCTGCCAGCCGGAGCAGGGCGGGTCCGATGTCGGCCGGCGCGAGCACCAGGTCCACCGCCCCGGTGGCGACCGCCGCAGCGGGCATGTCGGCGAACCGCGCCGACTCCGGGAGCTGAGCGACGATCGCCCCGCCCGCGGCCCGGACCGCGACCGCGCCGTCCGAACCGTCCCGGCCCGTTCCTGACAGCACCACCGCGACCACCCGCTCACCCCAGGCCGCCGCGGCCGATCGGAACAGCAGGTCGATGTTGGGGTGTGGCCCGGGCCCCGCCCCGGGCTCCGTCAGCCTCACTGCGTCGCTGCCGACCGTCACATCCGTGTCCGGCGGGGCGACGAGCACCACCCCGGGCTCCAGCACCGCCCCGTCCGAGGCGAATCGCACCGCCAGCGCGGTCGCGCGGGCCAACAGCTCCGGCAGGGGGCTGTCATGTGTGGGGGACAGGTGCTGAGCCACGACGACGGCGAACGGCAGGTCCGGGGGCACGGAGCGCAGGAGGTCGGTCAGAGCCTCCAACCCACCGGCGGAACTGCCCACACACACCACCCGCCGTGCAGGCTGCCCCGAGCCTGCCGTCATCGCCGTCCCCCGATCATGGCCGTGTCCAGCAGGAATGGCATCGTTGTCATCGTCCCGACGATCACCCTCGACCATCATGCCTGCTCCATTCCGCGTGCGGCGACCGCGTCCCGGCTCCCGCCGTGCTCATTCGGGCAGGCGCCGAGATCTCGCCGTCTCGATGACGTGCTCGCGGAACAGCTCCGCCGCCGGCAGCAGCCGGTGCGCGGCCGACCAGGCCAGGCCGATCTGGCGCACCGCCGAGGGGTCGGCGATGGGAACGTGGTGCACCGGGGCGTCGCTCGCCTCGGCCCGGCCCGGCCGGCTCCTCGGGATGATCGCCACCCCCAACCCGGCGGCGACGAACCCCCGCACGGTGGGCACGTCGTCGCTCTCCACGGCGATCGTGGGGTGGAACCCGGCCTTCTCGCAGAGCTCCTCGGCATGCCTGCGCAGCCGCGAGCCGGGCCGGAAGGTCACGAAGGCCTCGGCGGAGGCCTCGCTCAGGTCGATCCCGGCGCGGTCGGCGAGGCGGTGGGTCCGGGGCACCGCCAGGCACAGCGGTTCGGTCAGCAGCCGATGCCACCGCACCGTCGGATCGCTGCCCCGCACCGTGGTGATCTCGAGGTCGACCCGGTCCCCGTCCAGGACGCCGGCCCCCAACTCGCCCCGGGACTGCTGGAGCACGAACTGCACCCGGGGATGCATCGCCCGGAAGCCGGCCACCAGGTCGGGCACCAGCCAGGTGCCGAGGGAGAGCTGGAAGGCGAGCCCGACCGTTCCCGTCTCCGGGTCGATGAGCTGATCGACCGCGGCCACCCCGTCGTCCAGATCGTTGAGCAGTGCATCGACGTGCCGCTTGAACGCCGCCCCGGCCCGGGTCATCCGCAGCGTTCGGCCCGAGCGGCGCAGCAGCGGCGTCCCCACCTCGGCCTCGAGGCGGGCCAGCCCGCGGGAGACGCCGGACTGGCTGACCCAGTAGAGCTCGCCCACCTCGGTCACGGTCACCCCGTCGGCCACCTGCTGGAACCAGCGCAGGGCATCGGTGTCCACATCCATGACTCTAGTGCATGGTTACCATCTCTCCTGGTCATTGGACGCATGGATGGTGGACGACGACACTGGATGGCATGAGTACAACGAAGCCCAGCCAGAGCGACCACCACGCCCGTCCGTTCCCCGGACTGCTGGCCACCGTCCGCGACGACCTGCGCGCCCGTCGCGCCCGGCGCGCCGCGCACAAGCAGTTGCTCGCGGAGCTGTCCACCTACACCCGTCAGTCCGAGATCGACGACCTGGCCGCCATGCTCGACCGCTACGACGACGCGCAGGTCGCCGAGATCCGCGACATCCTCAGCCGCCAGGCCGCCGCCTGACCCTGGGGAGCCTGGGGGAGACTGCCCCCATGCAGCGCTACATCCTCACCCTGGTCTGCCCCGACCGGCCCGGGATCGTGCGGGCCCTCGCCGACGGCGTCGTCGGCGTCGACGGGAACATCGTCGACAGCGCCCAGTTCTCCGACCCGGTCACCGGAACCTTCTGTGTACGAACCGCCTTCGACTCCCCGGACGCCGACACGGCGGTCGTGCGCGCGGCTCTCGGCTCGCGCCTGACCCGGTTCGACCCCGTCCTGACCCTGCGCCCGGCGCACCAGCGGCGCCGGGTGCTGGTCATGGTGTCCCGGTTCGACCACTGCCTGGTCGATCTCCTCTACCGCTGGCAGATCGGTGAGCTGGCCGTCGACCTCCCACTCGTGGTGTCCAACCACGAGGACGTCCGTGAGCTCGTCCAGCGGCACGGCATCCCGTTCGCCCACATCCCGGTCACCCGCGCGACCAAGGCCGAGGCCGAGGCGCGGCTGTTCGACCTCGTCGAACAGCACGCGATCGACCTGGTGGTGCTCGCCCGCTACATGCAGGTGCTCTCCGACGACGCCTGCCGCCGCCTGGCCGGACGGGCGATCAACATCCACCACTCGTTCCTGCCCGGTTTCAAGGGAGCCAAGCCCTACCACCAGGCCTACGAGCGGGGGGTCAAGCTGATCGGCGCCACCGCGCACTACGTGACCGCCCACCTGGACGAGGGCCCGATCATCGAGCAGGACGTCGTGCGGGTCACCCATGCGCAGGACGCCGAGGCCCTGGTCGCGATCGGCCGCGACGTGGAGCGGGTCGTGCTGGCCCGCGCCGTCCGCCTGCATGCCGAGGACCGCGTCGTGCTCACGGGCACCCGCACCGTCGTCTTCGCCTGATCACGGCCTCTAGCCCCGTCGCTCCGCGAGATGCCCCGAGCGGGTGCGCACCACGACGACCAGGGCGCCACCGACGAGCCACGCGGTGATCACCGCGAGGTGGAACCAGGCGAACCCGTAGCCGGTCGCCCCGACCGCATAGGCGTCGGAGACGGCCCGGGTCGCATGCCGCAACGGCGAGATCCACCCGATCACGTCGAGGAACCGCGGGAACTGCGCGCCGACGACGAAGATGTCCGAGACGAAGGACAGCGGCAGCAGGGTGCCGAGCGCCACGGCGCTGACCGCGCGGCTGCTGCCCAGCAGCGTGGTCAGGGCGACGCCGAGCGTCGCGAAGCAGACCGTCGACAGCACGGCCGTCACCACGACCCCGGGCCAGGTGCGCGGGATCGGCACGTCGTAGAGCAGGCCGGCCAGCCCCATCACGCCGGCCAGGGTGAGTGCGGCGATCCACACGCTGGACAGGACCCTGCCCAGCAGCAGCATCGGGATCGGCAGCGGTGTCCCGCTGAGCCGGTGCAGCACCCCGCGCTCCCGCGCCCGGGCCAACGCCTCCGGCATGTTGACGTAGGCCGTCACCGCCGCTCCGTAGACCGCCATCGTCGGGGCGTAGAAGCGGGCGAGCGGCGTGCCGTCGTCCAGCACGGTGTCGGCGCCGTAGATCTGGGGCACCAGCAGCACCAGCAGCACCGGGAACGCGACCGCGAAGAACGTCGATCCCGGGTCGCGCCACAGCAGCGCGTCCGCATGCCGGATCTCACCGATCAGCAGGGACCACAGCGACCGCCGCTGCGACCGGCCGGTGCGGGCCGGCCGTGCGCCCGCGGCGCGATCGCGCTGGTGTCCCTCGTGGTGGGCGGCCCTGTCCTGGGCCCGGCTCCGCCGGGGTTCGACCGAGAGCCGGCGGACGGCGACCAGGGCGCCCAGGAGTCCCCAGGCCGCCATCACGGCGAGGTGATCGGGGTAGAACCCCGACCCGGTCAGGTACGGGTTGGTCGCGTCGCCGAGGGCGTTCACCAGGTGACGCAGGGGGAAGAACCAGCCGATGGCGTCGAGCCAGCCGGGGAGGTTGACGTCGCCCACGCCGAAGATGTCCGAGATGAAGGAGAGCGGGATCACGATGCCGTTGGTGAGGGCCATCGCCGACTGGCTGGTCGGCGCCAGGGCCGCGACGGCCAGGCCGAGTGCGCTGAAGCAGCACACCCCGACCAGCACGGTGAGGACGGTGGCGGGCACCGTCCGCCCGACGATCTGCACGTGGTACGCGAGGACGCCGACGAGTTCGAGCAGCAGGACCGCCCCGAACGCCACCGCGGCGCCGGCGACCACGCGGGCCGCGATCAGCACGCCGGGGGGCAGCGGGGTGCCGTGCAGCCGCTTCAGCACGCCGTCCTCGCGGGCCTCGGACAACCCGATGGCCAGGGTCGAGAAGGTCGCCATGACCACGCCGAAGGAGGCGAATGCGGGCGCCATGAACTGCGCCACCCGTACTCCGGCCCGCGCATCGATGGTGATGTTGCCGACCAGGGCGCTGATGATCGCGAAGAAGAGCAGCGGGAAGGCCAGCGAGAAGAACAGGGCGAGCGGTTCCCGGGAGAGCGAGACCAGTTCGTGGCGGCTCTGGTGTGCCACCAGAGCGGGAATGCCCGGGCGTGCCGCACCGATGCCGGACGGCGTGGCGCGGCCAACGGGATGGAGCGCGAGCTCAGGCATCGTCGCCCTCCGCTCCCACGCCCGCCGGCAGCGGCTCGCCGGTCGGGGTGTCGCCGATGAGCTCCAGGTAGATCTCCTCCAGCCCGGGCCGGGTCAGGGACAGGTCATCGAGCCGGATCCCCCGCTCGATCGCCCACCCGGTCAGCGTGTGGAGGTCCCGGGTCGGGTCGGGGGTGAGCACCTCGGTGCTCGCCCCGGCCGAGTGCACGGTGCCGGCCAGCGGCGGGAGGCCGTCGTCGACGAGTGTGGCGGGCAGCCGGAACGACACGACGGTGCGCGCGCCGCCCCGTGCTGCGAGTTCCTCGGCCGTGCCCTCCGCGACGACCCGGCCCCGGTCGATCACGACCAGCCGGTCGGCCAGATGCTCCGCCTCGTCCATGTAGTGGGTGGTGAGCAGGATCGTGGTGCCGAGGTCGCGCAGCCGGTCGACGAGGTCCCAGGCCTTGCGCCGGGCCGCCGGGTCGAAGCCGGTGGTCGGCTCGTCGAGGAAGAGCAGTTCGGGGTCGCCGATGATCCCCAGCGCCAGGTCGAGGCGACGGCGCTGCCCGCCGGAGAGGGTCTTCACCCGGGCGCCGCGCTTCTCGGCGAGGCCCGCCACGTCGATCACCTGGTCGACCGGTCGCGGGTGCGGGTAGTAGCCGGCGTGCAGCCGGACGAGCTCGAGCACCGAGAACTGCTCCTCGAACCCGGCCTCCTGCAGGACGACGCCGATCCGCTCCCGGAACGCCCGGCCGCCGTGCTCGGGATCGACCCCGAGCACCTCGACCCGGCCCGCGTCCCGGCGCCGGTAGCCCTCGAGCGTCTCCACCGTCGTGGTCTTGCCTGCCCCGTTGGGGCCGAGCAGCGCGACCACCTCACCATGGGCGATGCTCAGGTCGACGCCGTCGACCGCTCGCACCGGCCCGTACGCCTTGCGCAACCCTTCGACCAGGACGGCGGGTGCCGATCCCGTCGTGGATCCCGATCCGGCCATCCGAAACGCCTCCCGCGCGCGAGGCCCGCGGGGTGCCGACCCCACGCCCCCAGCCTCCTCCGGTGCGGCTCAGGCGGCGTGAGCCGGAGGTCCTCGGGCCGGAAGCCGTTCTGCGCGAGCGAGAACGACCGGGCGGAGGCGGTCAGAGGCGATCAGAGGGTGGTGTCCACCCCGGTGGCGGCGGCCCGGTGCTTGGCCGTGTCGATGTAGTGCCGGAAGGCGGCGACCTGTCCGGAGGAGTCGAAGCACCACCAGTGCAGTTCCTCGTCGCGCAGCCGTCCGCCGTTCGGCAGGGAGAGGTCGGCGTGGATCCGGGCCACGACCTCGTCGTCGTTGCCGAGCAGGGCAAGCACCTCGAAGGCGTGGAAGGTGCACCCGCCCAGCACCGAGAAGAACTCGGCGACTCCCGCAGGGCCGCGCCTGGCGGCCAGGTGCGGCACGGCCGGCTCGTGGTGGGCGGTGGTGTCGCGCCAGTCCGCGTCCCAGTTGACGTCGTCCGCCGACGGGCCAGCACCGGCGCCTGCTCGGCCCCCGCCCACCTGCCGAAGCTGGCCAACTGGCGGGCGAACGCCTCCGGATCGCCCGGGTCGAGCGTCCTGAGCGCCGCCTGGAAGGCGATGTCGTCGCCGAACAGGGCCGCGTTCTCGGGTGCATAGGAGGTGCACCCCACCGAGCGCAGCAGCGACGCCTCGAACACCACCCGGGTGTCCGTGTCGTCGAGCCCGAGCGCTGCAGCGAACGCGGTCGCCACCGCACACGTGCGGAGCCCCTTCTCGAACGGCATCCCCGAGGCGAGGTCGGTGGTCAGCGACAGGGCGGAGAGCACCTCGGCCACTCGGATGCTGCGCACCTGGAAAGCGTAGGGGCGCGGGCTCAGGCCAGGGTGAGGACGGCGGCACCGGTGACGCGGTCGGCGGCCAGGTCGCGCAGCGCCGCGTCGGCGGCCCCGAACGGGCGGACGTCGACCGTGGCGTGGACGTCGAGGGCCGCGGCGAGGCGGAGGAACTCCTCGCCGTCCGCCCGGGTGTTGGCGGTGACGCTGCGCACCTCGCGCTCCTCGAACAGCTCGCGGGCGTAGTTCAGGGGCGGCACGTCGGAGAGGTGGATCCCGGCGATGGACAGCACCCCGCCCCGGTCCAGGGCGCGCAGCGCGACCGGGACCAGGGTGCCGACGGGGGCGAACAGGACGGCGCCGTCCAGCTTCTCCGGCGGCTCGTCGTCCGCCCCGGCGGCCGAGGCCACGCCCAGGGACAGGGCCAGCCGCTGTGCCTCGGGCGAACGGGTCAGCACGTGCACGGTGGCGCCCTGGGCGACCGCGATCTGGGCGACCAGGTGGGCCGAGGCCCCGAAGCCGTAGATCCCCAGGCGCCCGCCCGGCGGCAGCCCGGCCCGCTTGAGCGCGCGGTAGCCGACGATGCCGGCGCACAGCAGCGGCGCGGCGTGCACGTCGTCCACCCCGTCCGGCAGCCGGTAGGCGTAGCCCGCGTCGACCACGGCCCGCTCGGCGAAGCCGCCGTCGGCGTCCCAGCCCGTGAATTCGGCTGCGGGGCAGAGGTTCTCGCGACCGGCCCGGCAGTACCGGCAGGCCCCGCACGTGCCGCGGAGCCAGGCGATGCCGACCCGGTCGCCGACGGCGAACCGCCCGGTGCCCGCCCCGAGGGCATCGACCCGGCCGACGATCTCGTGACCGGGCACGGTGCGCGGCCGGCGCGGCGCCAGGTCGCCCTCGGCCAGGTGCAGATCGGTGCGGCAGACCCCGCACGCGCTGACCGCGACCCTGATCTGGCCGGGGCCCGGCGTCGGCTCCTCGCGCTCGATCAACCGCAGCGGCGTCGCGGTCGCCACCGGCGCCGCTCGTTCGACCACCCAGGCACGCATCACGCCTCCCGCACCCATGGTGCTCCCCGACCGGCTCCAGCGGGAGCCTCTGGGTCGTCCCAGGCCGCCAGGCGGCTGATTATGGCAACGAGAGTGTTGCTTATTGTGGTTTCGATGCCCTAGCCTCGGCCCCGAGGGGAGTACTTCCCAGCCCGCGCCCGGTCATCACGAGCATCCTGCGATGCTCTCGGGGCGGGGCCGCGGCGCCGGGCGCCGGGGTGAAGGAGACCTCAGCCGATCCAGCGTGCTGAGGAGTACCCGAATGACACCCGATACCGCCGTGGGCAGCCCCCTGCTCTGGGCCCTGACCATCGGGGCGATCGTCGTCCTGCTGGTCGTCGACTTCCTGATCACCCGTCGCCCGCACGAGGTCTCGATGCGGGAGGCGCTGGGGTGGTCGGCGTTCTACGTCGCCCTCCCGCTGGCCTTCGGCGGCTGGGTCTGGTCGACCTACGGGGCCCAGCGGGGCCTGGAGTACTACACCGGGTACCTGGTGGAGAAGTCCCTGTCGGTGGACAACCTGTTCGTCTTCCTCCTCCTGCTCGGCGCCTTCGCGGTGCCCCGCGAACTGCAGCAGCGGGTACTCCTGATCGGTGTCACCGGCGCCCTGGTGCTGCGCGGGGTCTTCATCGCGCTCGGCGCCCAACTGATCGCCTCGTTCTCCTGGGCCTTCCTGCTGTTCGGCGCCGTGCTGCTGCTCACCGGGGTGAAGGTGCTGCGCGACGCCCTGGCCCACGAGGACAAGGCCATCGACGTCGCGTCGCTGCGCAGCGTCCGGCTGCTGCGTCGCTGGTGGCCGGTGACCGAGCGGTACGAGGGCACCCGGATGACCGTGGTGCAGGGCGGACGGCGCGCGCTGACCCCGCTGGCCCTGGTGGTCGTGGCGATCCTGGCCACCGACGTGGTGTTCGCGATCGACTCGGTGCCCGCCGTGTACGGCATCACCGGCGACGCCTACCTCGTCTTCGCCACCAACGCCTTCGCCCTGCTCGGCCTGCGTGCGCTCTACTTCGTGCTCGAGGGGGCGCTGGCCAGGCTCGTCCACCTCGGGTTCGGCCTGGCCGCCATCCTGGGCTTCATCGGGGTCAAGCTCGTGCTGCACTGGGCGCACGACATCTGGCCGGCCGTCCCGGTCGTGCCGACCCTGGCCTCGCTCGGAGTCATCCTGGCGATCCTGGCCACCGTGACCGTGACCAGCCTCAGCGTGCGCGACCGGGCACCTGCGGGCTCATGACCGTTGCGCCGTCCGGGGAAGGGCGACGGTGGCCAGCAGGCCGACGACGAGGGCGAGGGTGGCGAAGCCGGTGGTCACCCGGCTCGCGTGCACCATCGCCTGTGCCGCGGCCGAGGCCACGGCCTCGCCGCCCGGCCGGGCCTGCAGCCCGGAGATGGCGATCCCCGCGCTGTCCTTGACCGCGGCGGTCACCGACGTGAGTACGTCCGCGGGCAGGGACAGGGCGGCCAGGTTGTCCCGGGTCGCAGAGGCCAGACGTGACACGAGCAGGCCGCCGAGGACGGCCACCCCCAGCGCCGACCCGAGCTGGCGGACCGAGCTCTGCAGCCCGGAGGCCTGGCCGCTCTCGTGCACCGGCACGTCGGCCAGCAGCAGCGAGGTCAGCTGGGCCGTCGCCATGCCGACGCCGACGCCGTACAGGAGCAGCCAGAGGCACAGCACGACGGTGCTCATCGTCGTCGACAGGGTCAGCGCCAGCCCGCCCACCGCGACCGCCTCCAGGGCGAGCCCGATCTGGACGACGCCCCGCTGGCTGATCCGGCCCGACAGCTGGGGCAGCGCGCCGGAGGCCAGGAACGTGCCGAGCGCGAGCACCAGGATCACGCCGCCGGTGCCCAGCGCGGAATAGCCGAGGGTGCCCTGCATCAGCAACGGCAGGGTGAACAGCAGTCCGAACTCGCCGAAGGCCACGATCAGCGCGGCGATCACGCCCCAGCGGAAGGTGCGCAACCCGAACAGATCCAGGTCGACCAGGGCCGGGCGCCCGGCCCGCACCCGGGCCCGCTGGACCATCACGAACGCCGCCATCATCGCCAGGCCGAGGCCGAGGGCGAGGGGGACCGGGGAGAGAGCGCCCGAGTCCTGGCGCCACCAGCCGAACCACGAGGACTCGATCAGGGCGAACACGATGCCGCCCATGCCGACCGCCGACAGCAGGACGCCGAGCGGGTCCACCCCGGGCGTGGCCGAGGTGTCCCGGGTCTCGGGCACGGCGCGGGCGACCCCGACCAGGACCAGCAGGCCGACCGGGATGTTGAGCCAGAACGCCCAGCGCCAGGACACGTCGGTGGCCAGCCAGCCACCGATCAGCGGGCCGATCGCGGCCATGCCCCCGATCGCCGAGCCCCAGACCGCGAAGGCGATGGTGCGGGCCCGGCCGGTGAACGTGGCGTTGAGCGTGGACAGGGTGCTCGGCACGATCATCGCCGCGCCCACGCCCTGGGTGAGCCGGGCAATGATCAGCATCAGCGCGCCGGTGCTCAGCCCGGCCACCACCGAGGCCCCCATGAACACCAGCAACCCCGTGGCGAGGACCCGGCGCCGGCCATGGACGTCACCGATCCGGCCCACGGTGAGCAGCAGCGCGGCGAAGGTCAGCGCGTACGAGGCGTTGAGCCACTGAGCGTCCGAGCCGTCGAGGCCGAGGTCGGCCATCACGACCGGGAGGGCCACGTTGACGATCGTGGCGTCCATGATCACAATCGAGACGCCGAAGCCCAGGGAGAGCAGGGCCGCCCAGCCGGCGCGGTCGAGGGCGGGCGCCTTCTTGTCGACACTCATGTCGGCATCGTATCGACGCTCCTGTCGACACGCCGTGCCGGCGGTCGTGACCCGGGAGACAATGACCCGGTGCCGAAGATCGACGCCCCCACGGTGGCCGAGCACCATGCCCGGCGGCGGGCGGCCATCATCGGTGCCGCGGCCGATCTGCTCGGCCAGGGCCCCGCGGCCGTGACCCCGGCCGCTGTGGCCGGCGCGGCCGGCCTGGCGCGCAGCAGCGTGTACCAGTACTACCCCTCGACCGGCGCTCTGCTCGGCGCTGCGGTGGAGGAGACCTTCGCCCGTGCCCTGGCCGTCCTGGACGTGGCGATGCAGGCCTCGGCCGCCCCGCGGGATCGGGTGGTGGCCTACCTCGACGCCAGCCTGGCCGCCGCCCTGGCCGGTCATCTGCCGCAGGCCGCCTACGCAGGCCCGCAGATCCCCCAGGCCTGCCTGGACCGGGTCGCCGAGTTGCACGCCGAGCTGGTCCGGCCGCTGGTCGACGCCCTGCGTGCCGCGGGGGTCACCGACCCGGCCGGCGTCGCCGGCCTGATCAACGGAGCGGTCAGTGCCGCGGCCACGCAGGTGCAGCGCGGCGAGCCGCTGCCGGCCGCGAGCGAGCGACTGCGGGTCTTCGTCCTGCACGCCACCGGGCTGGTGTGACCCGCCGTGTCAGGCCGTCCCGGTCAGGCCGACCCGAGCTCCCGCAGCGGCGCGGGCAGCTCGATCAGGGTCTGGCTCTGATCCAGGCAGACCACATCGACCGTGGCGTCGACGATCAGCTCGCCCTGCCGCTCGATCCGCTGCCCGAACCGGCCCCGGTAGGGCGAGGTGACGGCGAACGTCGACACGACGTCCAGCCGGTCGCCCAGCCGGGCCCCGGTGCGGAAGGTGGCGTTCACCGAGTGCACGACCAGCAGGTACCCCGCGCCGTTCAGGGCTGCCACGCTGTGCCCGTGCGCCCCGAGGTACTCGGTGCGCCCGCGCTCGAGGAACTTGAAGTAGTTCGCGTAGTAGACGACGCCGAGACAGTCGGTGTCCTCGTAGTAGACCGGGTACGACACCGTGTGCTGCATCGGCCCTCCGTCGGTTCCCCTGTGCGTTGCCGGGCCTAGCCTGCCACTCTGTCGCCGCGCCTGCCGTAGCGGCCCTGAGAGCACCGAGGAGTGAGCCAGATGAGTGAGCCGGTCTCGCCGCGGCCGCGGCCGCGCCACGCGCGGGCGCGGCTGCTGGCCGCCGCCCTGGTCGGGGC
>JBAPWU010000444.1:0-3110 GCA_049283855.1 Kineosporiaceae bacterium | reverse complement strand
GTGCCGCGCGCCGACCCTCGATCTGGCCGCACGTGGAGGAGCGGGTGGTCGACCTGATCGCCGCGCACCACTCGACGCTGGTGTTCGCCAACTCCCGGCGCCTGGCCGAACGGCTGACGGCACGTCTCAACGAGGTCTGGGCCGAGCGGCTGAGCGGCGAGCCCACGGCCACGGACGCGGTCCCGGCCCAGGTGATGGCGCAATCGGGGTCCACGGGCGGGGCCGCCGCCGTCCTCGCTCGGGCCCACCACGGGTCGGTGAGCAAGGAACAGCGGGCCATCATCGAGGGCGAACTCAAGGCGGGCCGGCTGCCGGCCGTGGTCGCCACGTCCAGCCTCGAACTGGGGATCGACATGGGCGCCGTCGACCTCGTGATCCAGGTCGAGTCCCCGCCGAGTGTGGCCAGCGGGCTGCAGCGGGTCGGCCGGGCCGGCCACCAGGTGGGAGCGGTGTCCCGCGGGGTGCTCTTTCCCAAGTACCGCAGCGACCTGGTGCAGACCGCCGTGGTCGTGGAGCGCATGCGTGACGGCGCGATCGAGGCGCTGCGGGTGCCGGCGAACCCGCTGGACGTGCTGGCCCAGCAGGTGGTCGCGATGCTGGCGATGGACCCCTGGTCGGTGGACGACCTGGAAGCGCTCGTGCGCCGGGCCGCACCGTTCGCCACCGTGAGCCGAGGCGTGCTCGAGGCCGTGCTCGACATGCTGTCGGGGCGCTACCCGAGCGACGAGTTCGCCGAACTGCGCCCCCGGATCGTCTGGGATCGGATCAGCGGGGTGCTCACGGGCCGGCCGGGCGCCCAACGGCTGGCGGTCACCAGCGGCGGCACCATCCCCGATCGAGGCCTGTTCGGGGTGTTCCTCGCCGGCGAGCAGGCGGCCCGCGGGGGCGGCGGGCGCCGGGTGGGTGAGTTGGACGAGGAGATGGTCTACGAGTCCCGCGTCGGCGACGTGTTCACGCTGGGGTCGACGTCGTGGCGGATCGAGGAGATCACCCACGACCGGGTCCTGGTCACGCCTGCCCCCGGCCAACCGGGCCGGCTGCCGTTCTGGCACGGCGATGCTCTGGGCCGCCCGGCAGAACTGGGCCGCGCCGTGGGGGCCTTCGTCCGCGAGATCACGGCGCTGGACGACGAGGCCGCCCTGGCCAGGGCCCGGGCGAGCGGGCTGGACGCCTGGGCGGCCGACAACCTGATCGCCTACCTGCGCGAGCAGCAGGAGGCCACGCGCAGGGTGCCCGACGACCACACCATCGTCGTGGAGCGGTTCCGCGACGAGTTGGGCGACTGGCGGGTGGTGATCCACGCCCCGTTCGGGGCGCAGGTGCACTCGCCGTGGGCGCTGGCGGTCGCTGCCCGACTGCGCGAGCGGTTCGGTGTCGACGTGCAGGCCATGCCCGCCGACGACGGCATCGTGCTGCGCCTGCCGGACCTGGAGACCGAGGACGGCAGCGCGCCGGAGATCACCGATCTGATCATGCTGGACCCGGACGAGGTCGAGCAGCTGGTCACCGACACCCTGGGCGGCTCGGCCCTGTTCGCCTCGAGGTTCCGCGAGTGCGCCGGGCGGGCCCTGCTCCTGCCGCGACGCCGCCCGGGCCAGCGCCAGCCGCTGTGGCAGCAACGCCAGCGGGCCGCGCAACTGCTCGATGTGGCCAGCAGGTACGGCAGCTTCCCGATCGTGCTGGAGACCGTGCGCGAGTGCCTGCAGGACGTGTTCGACGTGCCCGGCCTCGTGGCCCTGATGCGCGACCTGCAGCAGCGATCGGTGCGGATCGTGGAGGTGGCCACCACCGAGCCGTCACCGTTCGCGCGCAGCCTGATGTTCGGCTACGTGGCGCAGTTCCTCTACGAGGGCGACTCACCGCTGGCCGAGCGCCGGGCGGCAGCGCTCGCCCTCGATCCCACCCTGCTCTCGGAACTGCTGGGACGCGGCGAGGGAGCCGTCCTGCGCGACCTGCTCGACCCCGCGGCGCTGGAGCGCACCGAGAGCGAGCTGCAGCGCCTGGCCGTGAACCGGCGTCTGGTCGGGGTCGAAGGGGTTGCCGACCTGCTCCGGCTGCTGGGCCCGCTGACCCGGGGCGAGCTCGCCGCCCGCCTGCTCACCGCTCCCCCGGCGGACGGGGACCCGCCGGGGTCGCTGCCAGAGCCTGTCGTGGCCGACTGGCTCGCCCGGCTCGAGGCGTCGCGCCGGGTGATCCGGGTACGGGTGGCGGGCGAGGAGCGCTGGGCCGCCGTCGAGGATGCCGGACGATTGCGCGATGCGCTGGGCACCCCGCTCCCGGTCGGCGTCGCCGAGGTCTTCACCGAGCCGGTGCCCGACCCGCTGACCGACCTGCTGGCCCGGTTCGCCCGCACGCACGGCCCGTTCACCGCTGCCCTCGCCGCGCAGCGCTTCGGGCTGGGCGTGGCGGTCGTGGTCGAGGCCCTTCGCCGGCTGATGGCCGCGGGACGGATGGTCGAGGGCGAACTGCGGCCAGTGGAATCGGGGGGCGGACACGGCACCGACTACTGCGACCGGGAGGTGTTGCGCACGCTCCGCCGACGCTCGGTCGCGGCGCTACGTGCCGAGGTGGAGCCGGTTTCGCCGAGCGATCTGAGTCGCTTCCTGCCGGTCTGGCAGGGCATCGGCACGGGACTCCGCGGCCCCGAGGGAGTGCTGCGGGTGGTCGAGCAACTGGCCGGAGCCCTCCTGCCCGCAAGCGCGCTGGAGACCCTCGTGCTGCCGACCAGGGTGTCCGGCTACTCCCCCGCGATGCTCGACGAACTGCTGGCCGCCGACGAGGTGCTCTGGGCCGGGCACGGGGCCCTGCCCGGCGAGGACGGCTGGGTGAGCCTGCACCCCGTCGAGTTCGCTCCGCTCACCCTGGCTCCACCCGACCCGCTCTTCGTCGCCTCGGACCTGCAGACCCAGGTCCTCGACGCGCTCGGTGGCGGTGGGGGGTACTTCTTCCGAGCCCTCTCCGATGCCGTCGGCGGGCCGGCTGACGCCGACCTGACGGCGGCACTGTGGGAACTCATCTGGGCCGGCCGGCTCACCAACGACACCCTCGCCGCGCTGCGCACCCGGCTGACCGGCGGGCGCACGGCACACCGCACCCGCACCGCGGCACCG
>JBAPWU010000443.1:0-3168 GCA_049283855.1 Kineosporiaceae bacterium | reverse complement strand
GCGCTGGCCGGCCCGGCCGGTCTGACCGCGGTCCAGGGACCGACCATGGTCGTCACCCTGGACGACGCCCCACCCGGGCGGTCCCGCGAGGGCTTCCGTCCGGACGAGCTGGTCGTTCACCAGCAGGACATCCAGGCCGTGATCAACGCGCTCTGGGCCGGGGGAGCCGAGGCGATGACCCTGATGGGCAAACGGGTCACCACGACCACCGCCGTGCGCTGCGTCGGCAACACCGTGCTGCTGCAGGACACGCTGTACTCCCCTCCCTACGTGGTGGTGGCCCTCGGCGACCCCACCGCGCTGCAGCGGGCCCTGGACACCGCGCCGGAGGTGGCGCTGTACCGCGAGTACGTGCGGCAGGTGGGTCTGGGCTGGAAGGCCGGTCCGGGCGGCGTCCGGGTGCTCCCTGCCTACTCCGGGTCGACCCAGCTCCAGCACGCCCGGGCCCGGTGAGTGGCACGATGACCGCCGTGGAGTCAGCACACGCGAACGGGCAGGGCAGCGGGCCGGGCGAGCCGGGGGTCCGGATCCTCGTCGTCGACAACTACGACAGCTTCGTCTGGACCATCGTCGGGTACCTGGCCCAACTGGGTGCCCGCTGCGAGGTGCGGCGCAACGACGCGGTGACCACCGACGAGGCGCGCGACTTCGACGGGGTGCTGCTCTCGCCCGGGCCGGGGACGCCGTCCCAGGCCGGGGTCTGCCCGGCAATGGTCGAGCACTGCGCGGCCGAGCGGCAGCCGATGCTCGGGGTGTGCCTGGGGCATCAGGCGCTCGGCGAGGTGTTCGGCGGCACGGTGACCCACGCCCCGGAGCTCATGCACGGCAAGACCAGTCTGGTGCACCACCGCGGTCAGGGCGTGCTGGAGGGGCTCGCCTCGCCGTTCACCGCCACCCGCTACCACTCCCTCGCCGTGGTCGCCGACACCGTGCCCGACTGCCTCGAGCTCACCGGGTGGACCGACGAGGGCGTGGTGATGGCCCTGCAGCACCGCGACCTGCCCCTGCACGGGGTGCAGTTCCATCCCGAATCGGTGCTCACCGAGGGCGGGCACCGTCTGCTCGCGAACTGGCTGGCGATGTGCGGTGCGGCGGACGCCGTCGCGCGCTCGCACGGGCTGGCCCCCCTGGTGCGGCGCTGACCTCAGGGGGTCGGTGACGGGGAGGGACCCGCGTCGGACGGTCCCGGCGCGGGGCTGGAGGAGTCGACCGGGGTCGGCGCGGTGGCCACGGGAACGGCGACCCGCAGCGTGATCGAGATCTTGCCGGCGTCCACCTTCGTGCCCGCGGTCAGGTCCTGGGAGAGCACGGTGCCCTCGGGCTGATCGCTCGGCTCCGTCTCCCGGACCACGCTGATCCGCAGCTTGGCCAGGATCGAACTCGCCTCGGTGAAGCTCTTGTTGGTCACGTCCGGGACCTCGACCTGCCCGCTGGACAGCTGCAGCTTGACCGAGGAGCCCTTGGCCACGCTGCTCGTCGCCTTGGGAACGGTGGCGACCACGCGGCCCTTGTCGACGTCCGCCGCGTCGACGGTCTCGGTGCTGCCGACCACGAGGCCGGCTTCCTCGATCGCGGCCCGGGCCTGTTCCTGGGTGAAGCTCCTGACGTCCGGGACCTGCGCCGTGGCCGACCCCGAGGACACGGTCAGGGCCACCGTCGAGCCCTGGTCCACCCGTACCCCCTGCTGGGGGTCCTGGGTGATCACGACATCGACCGGGACCGTGTCGCTGGCCTTGGCGGTCGCCTTGACGATCAGGCCCAGGTTCTCCAGCGTGCTGGTGGCCACCGCCTTGTTCAGCCCGGTCACCCGGGGCACGGCCACCTGCTTCCCGCCGGCGCCGAGCAGGGTGTAGGCCAGATAGGCCACGCCCGCGAACACGGCCACGGCGATCAGGCCGAGCAGGACGTAGCCCATGCTGCGACCAGAGCCTCGCCCGCGCTCACGCCCGAGGTCCTGGCGCCGAACGGGGCCGGCGTAGTCGGGGTAGTCCATCGCCGTCGGCACCCCAGGCTGATACCCGTGCCCGGGAGGAGCCGCGCTCTGCTGCGGTGCCGGCTGCGTCGGGTAGGACAGGGCCCGGGTCGGAGCCTGGGCACGGTCGAAGCCGGCCGACGCAGCCGCGTCGTGCAGCACGGCGGCGGGTGCGAGCGGGGCCCGGCCCTGGCGGAGGTTGTCCAGGTCGGCGCGGAACTCGGCGGCCGACTGGTAGCGGGTCTCCCGGTCCTTGGCCAGCGAATGCAGGATCACCCGGTCCAGGTCCTCGCTGATCGCCGGGTTGAGCGAGCTGGGCAGCGGTGGGGCCTCACGCACGTGCTGGTAGGCCACCGCGACCGGGGAGTCGGCGACGAACGGCGGACGGCCGGTGACCAGCTCGAACAGCAGGCAGCCGGCCGAGTACAGGTCGCTGCGCGGGTCGACCGTCTCCCCCCGGGCCTGCTCGGGCGAGAGGTACTGCGCGGTGCCGATCACGGCCTGGGTCGCCGTCATGGTGGCCGAGACGTCGGCCAGGGCCCGCGCGATGCCGAAGTCCATCACCTTGACGTCACCGGCCGGGGTGAGCATCACGTTGGCCGGCTTGATGTCACGGTGCACGATGCCGGCACGGTGGCTGTACTCCAGGGCCGAGAGCACCCCCGCGGTCAGGTCGAGCGCGAGGGCCACGTCGATCGGCTGGCTGTTGCCCAGGAGCTCGCGCAGGGTCCGGCCCTCGACGTACTCCATCACGATGTACGGCAGGGCGACCAGGCTGCCTGCGGTGTCCACGACCTGTTCCTCGCCGGTGTCGTACACCGCCACGATCGTCGGGTGGTTCAGCGCGGCGGCCGACTGTGCCTCGCGCCGGAAGCGGGCCTGGAACACCGGGTCCCGGGCCAGGTCCACGCGCAGCAGCTTGATCGCGACCACCCGGCCCAGCCGGGTGTCACGTCCGATGTGGACCTCCGCCATGCCTCCGCGACCGAGGAGATCGCCGACCTCGTACCGGTTGCCCAGCACCCGCGGGTTGTCGCTCACGCGCTCCGCCCCTGTCTCCGCCGCTGCATCGCTGCTCTGGTCATGGTGGTGGCTACCCCCCGCTCCCTGCGGCCAACGCGCCGCCGGACGGCCCGATCGACACGATGACGCTCGGCGTCACGCTGACCGGCGGCGGGCTCACGGTGGGGGTTGGG
>JBAPWU010000442.1:0-17441 GCA_049283855.1 Kineosporiaceae bacterium | reverse complement strand
GAGGAGCCCAGGCCGCGCCCGTGCGGGATGGCGTTGTGACAGCCCAGCCGCAGGCCCACCCCGGCACGGGCGACGCCGGCATACGCCAGCCCGGCCCGCAGGGACCGCACCACCAGGTGGTCCTCGCCGAGCGGCACCGCGCCCTTGCCCTCGCCGTCGACCTCGACCTGCACCGTCGCGTCGTCGCAGGGGTAGGCCTCGACGCTCACCTGGTCGTGCAGGGCCAGGGCCAGTCCCAGGCTGTCGAAGCCGGGGCCCAGGTTCGCGCTGGACGCGGGCGTCCGCGCAGTGACCTCGACCCCCAGCCGGACGCCGTCCACGCGGTTCACCCGATCGGCCCAGCGACACCCGCGGCGGTCGTCGCCTGGTGTGCCATCGCGCTACTCCCCCTCGACCCGCATCACGCTCTCCACTGCCTCGACGATGTCGAGGCAGGCCAGGGCCTCGACCGTCGCCGCGAGCGCGGCGTCCGGCGCGGTGTGGGTGACCACCACCAGGGAGGCCCGACCGGCGCCACCGCTGCCGACGTCGGCGACACCCTCACGGGCCGGTTGCTGCTGCTGGCGCACGGTCTCGATCGAGACGCCCTGGTCGGCGAAGACCTGGGCGACCGCCGCGAGCACCCCGGGCCGGTCGGCCACGTCGAGGCTGATGTGATAGCGGGTGGGCACCTCACCCATCGGGCGCACCGGCAGTTGTGCATGGGCCGACTCCCCCGGTCCCCGCCCGCCGGCCATGCGGTTGCGGGCCACGCTGATCACGTCGCCCAGGACGGCGCTGGCGGTGGGCTCGCCGCCGGCGCCGCGCCCGTAGAACATCAGCTGACCTGCGGCCTCCGATTCGACGAACACCGCGTTGTAGGCCTCACGCACGCCGCCGAGGGGGTGCGAGCGCGGGATCATCGCCGGGTGCACCCGCACCGAGACCCCCTCGATGCCCTCGGGCGAGGTGGTGCGCTCACAGATCGCCAGCAGCTTGACCACGGCCCCCATCTGGGCCGCGCCGGCCACGTCGGCCGCGCTCACCCCGGTGATCCCCTCCCGGTGCACGTCGGCGGCGCCGACCCGGGTGTGGAAGGCCAGGCTGGCCAGGATCGCGGCCTTGGCCGCGGCGTCGAAGCCCTCGACGTCGGCGGTGGGGTCGGCCTCGGCGTAGCCGAGGGCCTGCGCCTGGGCCACCGCCTCGGCGAAGCCGATGCCGGTGGAGTCCATCTTGTCCAGCACGTAGTTGGTGGTGCCGTTCACGATGCCCAGCACCTTGGTCACCCGGTCCCCGGCCAGGGATTCGCGCAGCGGGCGCAGCAGCGGGATCGCGCCGGCCACCGCGGCCTCGAAGTACAGGTCGACGCCGTGCTCGGCCGCGGCCGCGTACAGCGTCGGGCCGTCCTCTGCCAGCAGCACCTTGTTCGCGGTGACCACACCGGCGCCGTTGGCCATCGCGCCCAGGATCAGGCTGCGCGCCGGCTCGATCCCGCCGATCACCTCGATCACGATGTCGGCGTCCTTGACCAGGGCGGTCGCGTCGGTGGTGAACAGCTCGGCCGGTACGTCCAGCCCCCGGCTGCGCCCGATCCGGCGGACGGCGATCCCGGACAGCACCAGCGGCGCGCCGACCCGCCGGGAGAGCTCGTCGGCGTGCCGGGTGAGCAGGCGCGCCACCTCGGTGCCGACCACGCCGCACCCCAGCAGGGCCACCTTCAGCGGCTGCACGCCGTCCACCTCCACCCCTCGACCCTGACTACCCATCCGTCCTGTCTCCCATACGCGCACCCGTGCCGCCGATCCATCTCAGCATGTGGACGGCTCCGGGCTCAACCGACGTCGAGGGCGAACAGGTCCGCCTCGGTCTCCCGGCGCAGGAGCACCCGCGCGGCACCGTCCCGGACGGCGATCACCGGGGGCCGCGGGGAATGGTTGTACTGACTCGACATGCTGCGGCAGTAGGCCCCTGTGCCGGGCACCGCGAGCAGGTCGCCGCGCGCCACGTCACCGGGCAGGAACTCGTCGCGGACCACGATATCGCCTGCCTCGCAATGCTTTCCGACCACCCGGGTCAGCACCGCGGGGGCATTGGAGGCCCGCGAGGCAACAGTGCAGGAGTAGTCCGCATCGTAGAGCGCGGTGCGGATGTTGTCGCTCATGCCTCCGTCGACGCTCACGTAACGCCGCACGGCGTGGTGGTCCAGCGGCACGTCCTTGACCGTGCCGACGCGGTACAGGGTGAACGTGCTCGGCCCGGCGATCGCCCGGCCCGGCTCGACCGAGATCCGCGGGACGGCGATCCGGCGGCCCTCGCACTCGCGGGTGACGATCCCGGCCAGGGACTTGGCCAGCACCGCGGGGTCGAGCGGGTCGTGCTCGCTGGTGTAGGCGATGCCGAACCCGCCGCCGAGGCCCAACTCGGGCAGTTCGACGCCGTGTTCGCGGGAGATCTCGGCGTGCAGGCCGAGCAGCCGGCGGGCGGCCACCTCGAACCCCTCGGTGTCGAAGATCTGCGAGCCGATGTGACTGTGCAGGCCGAGCAGGCGCAGCGCGCCGCGGGACAGCACCCGGCGGACCGCCTCGGCCGCGTGGCCCTCGGCCAGGGACAGACCGAACTTCTGGTCCTCGTGGGCGGTGGCGATGTACTCGTGGGTGTGCGCCTCGACCCCGACGGTCACCCGCAGCATCACCGGCGCGACGACGCCCAGGTGCTCGGCGGCGTCCGCGACCCGGTCGATCTCGTCGAGGCTGTCCAGCACGATCCGGCCGACCCCGGCGGCGAGCGCCCGCTCGATCTCGGCGTCGCTCTTGTTGTTCCCGTGCAGGGCGATCCGCTCCCCCGGCAGACCGGCGCGCAGTGCGACCGCGAGCTCACCGCCGGAGCACACGTCGAGATTCAGCCCGTCGGCGGCGACCCAGCGGGCGACCTCGGTGCACAGGAAGGCCTTGCCGGCGTAGTAGACCTGAGCCGCGCCCCCGAAGGCATCGGCGAACGCCTCGCGGAAAGCCGTTGCCCGGGAACGGAAGTCGGCCTCATCGAGGATGTAGGCGGGGGTGCCGAACTCGCCGGCCAGCTCGCGGACGTCGAGCCCGCCCACCGCGAGGGCACCGTCACCGAGCCGGCGGAGGGTCAGCGGCCACAACTGCGTCAGCAGCTCGTTCGGGTCGGCCGGTGGCCGCAGCCAGGCGGGCACCGTCGCCACGCCGCCGTAGCCGGGCGCATGCAGCGCGCCCGCCTCGTGTGCACTCATCGGTCTTCTCTCTCCTGCAACGGGTCTCGACGAGACGACTACATGCGATCGGGGGCACTGACCCCGAGCAGGCCCAGTCCGTTCGCGAGCACCGTGCGCGTCGCCTCGGCCAGCCAGAGCCGGGTGCGGTGGGTGTCGGTGACTGCCTCGTCGGACCGCGGGGTGACCCGGCACGCGTCGTACCAGCGGTGCAGGAGCCCGGCCAGCTCCTCGAGGTAGCGGGCCACCCGGTGCGGCTCCCGCAGCTCCCCCGCCTGGGCGATCACCCGGCCGAACTCGCCGAGGGCGGCCAGCAGCACCGACTCGGTCTCGTGATCGAGCAGCGAGGGGTCGAAGGCGTCCTCGCGGCGCACCCCTGACTCGATCGCGTTGCGGACGACACCGGCGATCCGGGCGTGCGCGTACTGCACGTAGTAGACCGGGTTGTCGTTGGTGTGCCGGGTGAGCAGGTCGAGATCGATGTCGATCGAGGAGTCGACGGCGGAGCGGGCCAGGGAGTACCGCGCGGCGTCCACGCCGACGGCGTCCACCAGGTCCTCCATGGTGACCACGGTGCCGGCCCGCTTGCTCATCCGGAGCGGCTCGCCGTTCTTGACCAGGTTGACCATCTGCCCGATCAGGATCTCCAGGTTCACCCACGGCGTGTCGCCGAAGGCGGCGCACATGGCCATCATCCGCCCGATGTAACCGTGGTGGTCGGCACCCAGCATGATGATCACGCGGTCGAAGCCCCGCTCGCGCTTGTCCAGGTAGTAGGCCAGGTCACCGGCGATGTAGGCGGTCTCGCCGTTGCTCTTGACCACCGGCCGGTCCTTGTCGTCGCCGAGGTCGGTGGTGCGCAGCCAGGTGGCGCCGTCCTGGGTGTAGATCCGGCCCAGCGCCTCCAGCCGCGCGATCGCCCGCTGCACCGCACCGGAGGTGTAGAGGTCGTTCTCGTGGAAGTAGACGTCGAAGTGCACGCCGAAGTCGGCGAGCGATGCCGTGATCTCCTCGAACATGAGCTGGACTCCGCGGGCCCGGAACGCCTCCTGGGCGTCGGCGTCCTCCAGGGTGCGCGGATCGGGCTCACCCGCGGCCGCCGCGTCGGCGAGGACCCGGTCCGCGATCTCGTCGATGTAGGCGCCGCCGTAGCCCCCCTCCGGCGTCGGCTCCCCCTTCGCCCGGGCCAGCAGGGATCGGGCATAGCGGTCGATCTGGGCACCGTGGTCGTTGAAGTAGAACTCGCGAGTGACCTCGGCCCCGGTGGCCTGCAGGATCCGGGCCAGGCTGTCCCCGACCGCGGCCCACCGGGTGTGCCCCAGGTGCAGCGGCCCGGTCGGGTTGGCCGAGACGAACTCCAGGTTGAGCCTCTGCCCCGCCAGCAGGTCGCTGGTGCCGTACGCGGCGTCGGCCTCGACGATGGTGCGGGCCAGCTCACCGGCCGCCGCGGCGTCCAGCACGACGTTCATGAAGCCGGGGCCGGCGACCTCGACGCTCTTGATCCCCTTCACCTCGCCGAGCCGGGCGGCCAGGGCGGCGGCCACCTCGCGCGGCGGCCGCGCGGCGGGTTTGGCCAGCTGGAGGGCGATGTTGGTGGCCCAGTCTCCGTGCTCTCGCTGCTTGGGGCGCTCGACCCGGATCTCCTCGGGGACGGCGACGGTCAGCTCGCCGTCGTCGACGGCAGCCTGCAGACAGGCCCGGATGGCCTCGGACAGCTCGGCGGGGGTCACCCGGAGAGGGTATCGAGGATGTCGGAGCAGTCGCGCACCGTTATCGGCGCTACGCACAGTCGCAGCGACGTTCGGGGTGCCCCGGCTGCTGCCGGTCGGCGACGCGGGTGGACCATTGGAGTAAACCCCACATCCAGGACACCTTCCGTTGACGATCTCGACAGCTACCATGCAGTGGTGATGCAGGTGGAGGACGAGCAGGTCCCACAGCTCAGCACGGCCCGGCGCACCGGCCTGATCGACCAGGTGATCGAACAGTTGCAGCGCCAGATCACCTCGGGCACCTGGGCGATCGGCGGCCGGATCCCGACCGAGGCCGAACTGGCCCACCTCACCGGAACCAGCCGGAACACCGTGCGCGAGGCGGTGCAGTCACTCGTCCACGCCGGGCTCCTGGAGCGTCGTCAGGGATCGGGAACCTACGTGCTGGCCGCCAGCGAGATGGCTGGAGCGGTCAGCCGCAGTGTGGCCGGAGCACACCGGATGCACGTGCTCGAGGTACGGCGGGCGCTCGAGGTGGGCGCGGCACGCCTCGCGGCCCAGCGGCGCACCCCCGAGGAGGTCGCCGAGACCCATCGCTTGATCGCCGCCCGCAACGCCGCCTCGCGTGAGGGCAACCTCGACGGGATCGTCGCCTACGACGTCCTGCTGCACCGCGCGATCGTGAGTGCCTCGCACAATCCGGTGCTGATCGAGCTGTACGAGAACTTCCTCGGCGCCCTCGGCGAGAGCGTGCGGACCAGCCTGGCCCTGCACGGGCGGATCGACGAGGCCGAGCACCAGGACCTGCTCGCGGCGATCGAGGCCGGCGACGGTGAGCGCGCGGCCTCCGAGGCCGCGTGCGATCTGGACATCATGATCGAAGAGATACGCAGCCATGCGCCGGTGACCTGAGCCGGTACGACCGGCCCGCGGCGGGACTGGTATCGTCGGGCCGTCCCTGGCCCCCGTAGCTCAGGGGATAGAGCACCGCCCTCCGGAGGCGGTGGCGCAGGTTCGAATCCTGCCGGGGGCACTTCTGTGACCTGCTGCTACTTCGCAGCGTCACTGGATGTCACATCCGATTCGTCCGTTTCGTGGGACGAATCATGGCTCCACGATCCGTCCCACGCGACGACGAGGTCGAGTCCTTCGACCCTGTGGACAACCCCGGCCGATGTCGCACTCGTGGGGCACACTGAGGTCATGGCTGAGTCGCTGCCCCTGGCATCGGTCGCCGGACCGCTGCAGTCCCTGGTCCGCCGCACCGCAAGAACACGCGAGCGGGTCACGATCACCGACCACGACGAGCCGGCCGCCGTCGTCATCTCCGCCGACGAGCTCGAAGACCTTGAGGACGCCCTCGCCGTCGCCGAGGCACGCCTGCGGGAGGCACGCGGCGAGTCGCGGCGGATCCCCCACGCCGAGGTCAAGCGCATCCTCGGCATCGAGCGGTGACCTACGAGGTCGACTGGGAGCCTCCAGCGGTCGACCTGGCCTCGCGGTACCTCGCCGACGACCCGGCAGGGTTACGCGTCGTCCTCGCCTTCGTCGACTCCCTCGCAGAAAACCCCAGGCCCGACAACGTCTTTCCCTGAGCAGAGCCGATGACTCTGGGTCACGTACTTGAGTCGGCTCGGCCACCCGCTTGCCTGCGGTCAGAAGACCCCGAGTTGATCCAACTCGAGCAGTCGCCATGCGCTGGCGAGGCAGTCACGCGCGACGGCGACGGCTTCAGCGACGTCAGGCCGGGCACCCTTGGGAACTGGACACGAATCACATCGACCACGGCGATGTGTCCACCGGCCGACGTCGGCCGTAGCCCTTGGCGGGCCATCAGGGCAGTGGCAGCCTTGCGTGCGGCGTCGTAGGCGAGGCTGTACGCGCCCTCCGGGTCGTCATCCACCGCAGAGCCGGCCGTCGCGATGTGACGGGATGCCGTCTGCAGCAGGGCGGTCACAGTGGCGTCGTCGGGGACGACCTGCTGGAGGTGGCGATCCCGGATCAGCTGCTCCACGGCCTGCTGGCCTTGAGCCCACCTACCCATCGACTTCACCGATCCGCGATGCTCCGCCGTACTGGTCTCGCTCCGACCGCATCGCTCTGCCGGGCGCGGACGGCGGCGGCACCAGCAGCAGCGGAGATGACCGTAGCTGGACGGTGAACCCGTCCTGATCCTTGTCCCAGCGAGCGCGCGAGCGGATCGTCACGTTCACCTCGCGGCCCAGCCGCTGCTGCGCGCGCGCGGCGGCCTCGTAGGCATCGTCGCGGTGTGGGGTGCCCACCAACAGCACATCGATGTCGTGCGGCGCCGGGCCCGGCTCACCGGCATAGCGTGCAGCCCATGAGCCGAAGATGAAGGCTTGATCCACACCGGGCAGCGTAGCCAGTTCCTCGGACACGATCAGGGGTGGACCGAACGACATCATCACGACCTGAGCCAACGGACCAAAGTAGGGACTGGACGTGTTGGCCCGTAGGAGCTTCGTGCGACCCACGGTCCGCACCGATACCAGCCCCGCGCCCTGCAACCGGCGGACCTCGTTGCCCACCGTGGCGTACGGGTTTCCCGTCGACGTCGCCAGCTCGTCCAGGGTCCAATCCCGATCCGGTTGGCCGAGGAAGAGCGCCAGCAGAACACCCTGAAGGCGCGACCGGAACACTGGCAATAAGGCCGGAGCAGCAACACGCACCCAGGCATGATTGCTCTATTTATGGGCGATGTCAATTAGAAATAGAGCAATAGACAGCACCTCATACCTTGCTCCGAGCCGCGCACTCGGCGGTCCGAACACCTTCAGACCGCATCGATCCCGCCCCGGCCGACGGAGTGGTGTGCAACGTCACCGTCATGGGCGAGGCCGCGACCCAGCTTCCCGACGCCCTCAAGACCGAGTTCCCGGGGATTCCCTCGCAGCAGCCCTTGGTTTTGACCGAAACCCCTCGTGTGGCAGCCGCCTCCTGATCGGCGCTAGGGCCGGCGGCTCCCGTGCGGCACTCTGATGAGCATGTCCCCGTACCCGCACCTGCTGTCCCCCCTCGACCTCGGCTTCGCGGTGCTGCCCAACCGCGTGGTCATGGGGTCCATGCACGTGAACCTGGAGGAGGTCGAGGGCGGCTTCGAGCGGATGGCCGCCTACTACGCCGAGCGAGCCCGGGGCGGCGTCGCCCTGATCATCACCGGGGGGATCGCACCGAACGAGGAGGGCCGGCCGTGGCAGGCGGGGGCGAAGCTGACCACCCCGGAGGAGGCTGACAGGCACCGCGTCGTCACAGACGCCGTCCACGCCGAGGGCGGCCGGATCGCGATGCAGATCCTCCACTTCGGCCGGTACGCCTACCACCCGGGGCTCGTGGCACCGAGCCCGATCCAGGCACCGATCTCGCCGGTCCCTCCGCGCGAGCTCACGGCCGAGGACGTGGAGGCGACCATCGAGGACTTCGTCCGGTGTGCCGGGCTTGCCCAGGGCGCCGGGTACGACGGCGTCGAGATCATGGGCTCGGAGGGCTACCTGATCAACGAGTTCATCGCCGCCCGGACCAACCACCGCACCGACGAGTGGGGCGGGGACTACGCCAGCCGGATCCGCTTCCCGGTCGAGATCGTCCGTCGGGTCCGTGAGCGGGTCGGGCCGGCGTTCATCATCGTGTACCGGTTGTCGATGCTCGACCTCGTCGAGGGCGGCTCCTCCCTGGCCGAGGTGACCACGCTGGCCCAGGCCGTCGAGGCCGCCGGCGCGACGATCATCAGCACCGGCATCGGCTGGCACGAGGCCCGGATCCCGACGATCGCGACGAGCGTGCCGCGGGCGGCGTTCACGTGGGTCACCGAGCAACTCAAAGGCGCCGTCTCGGTCCCTCTCGTGACAAGCAACCGGATCAACAGCCCGGACGTCGCCGAACAGGTGCTCGCCGCCGAGCAGGCGGACCTCGTCTCCATGGCCCGGCCGTTCCTGGCCGACCCGGACTTCGTTCGCAAGGCCGAAGCCGGCCGAGCCGATCGGATCAACACGTGCATCGCCTGCAACCAGGCCTGCCTGGACCACACGTTCGCCGGCCTGGTCACCTCCTGCCTGGTCAACCCGCGCGCCTGCCACGAGACGGTGCTGATCATCGAGCGGGCGACGACGCCGCGGAAGGTCGCCGTCGTCGGGGCCGGTCCGGCGGGGCTCGCGGCGGCGACGACGGCGGCCGGGCGCGGCCACGACGTCACCCTCTTCGAGGCCTCCGACGCCATCGGCGGCCAGTTCAACCTCGCCAAGCAGATTCCCGGCAAGGAGGAGTTCAGCGAGACCCTTCGGTACTTCTCCACCGCCCTCGCCGACACCGGCGTGATCGTGGAGCTCGGCACCCGGGTGAGCGCGGCCGACCTCGTGGCCCGTGACTTCGACGACGTCCTCCTCGCGACGGGGGTCACCCCGCGCATCCCCGACATCCCGGGGATCGACCACCCGAGCGTCGTCTCCTATCTCCAGGTGCTGCGCGACCACGTGGACGTCGGGGCCCGAGTGGCGATCCTCGGCGCCGGCGGGATCGGGTTCGACGTCGCGGAGTACCTCACCCAGTCCGGCGAGAGCGCGACGCTGCGCCCGGAGGACTGGGCCGCCGAATGGGGCATCGACCGCTCCTACGCCAACCCTGGCGGGCTCACCGAGCCCAAGCCCGAGACCCCGGCCCGCAAGGTCGTCCTGCTGCAGCGCAAGGCGTCCAAGGTGGGTGCGGGCCTGGGCAAGACGACGGGGTGGATCCACCGGGCCACGCTCCAGCGGCGCGGGGTCACCTTCGTGCCGGGGGTCACCTACGACCTGATCGACGACGCCGGGGTGCACGTCACCGTCAACGGGATGCAGCGCGTGTTCGAGGTGGACAGCGTGGTCCTGTGCACCGGGCAGGATCCGCAGCGGGAGTTGGCGGATCCCCTGGCCGCGGCGGGCGTGCAGGTGCGCCTGATCGGGGGCGCCGACGTGGCCGCAGAGCTCGACGCCAAGCGCGCGATCAAGCAGGGCACCGAGGTGGCGGCTGCCCTGTGACGCCGGGGTGCCCCGCGGCGTCCCGTGGACGATCAGGAACGGTCTGCGCCGCGATCGACGTCATCCTGGACACCCTGGGGGGCCCTTCCAGTACCAGGAACCGCAGGCACTCCCACCTGCCCCTCGCCCGCGGTTGACTCTGCGGTGGAGCAACGTGCAGGGCCGCACGAACCGGCAGGAATGGGAACGGAGCGATCTCATGGACAAGCGCACGCTCGGCGACGGGCTCGAGGTCTCGGCGATCGGGTTCGGCTGCATGGGCATGAGCCAGAGCTACGGCCCGAACCCTGGTGACCGGGGCCAGATGATCGCCCTGCTGCGGACGGCGGCCGAGCGCGGCGTCACGTTCTTCGACACCGCCGAGGTCTACGGCCCCTTCGTCAACGAGGAACTCGTCGGTGAGTCCCTGAGGCCGCTGCGGGACCGGGTCGTGCTCGCCACCAAGTTCGGCTTCACGTTCGACGATCAGGGCCGGCAGACGGGGCTCTCCAGCCGCCCCGACTCGATCCGCCGAGCGGTCGACGGATCGCTGCGGCGGCTCGGCGTCGAGACGATCGACCTCCTCTACCAGCACCGCGTCGACCCGCAGACGCCGATCGAGGACGTGGCCGGCACGGTCAAGGAGCTCATCGAGGCCGGGAAGGTGAAGCACTTCGGGCTCTCCGAGGCCGGTGTACGGACCATTCGGCGCGCTCACGCGGTCCAGCCCGTTGCCGCCCTGCAGAGCGAGTACTCGCTGTGGTGGCGCGAGCCGGAGGCCGAGATCATCCCGACCCTGGCGGAGCTGGGCATCGGTCTGGTTCCCTTCAGCCCACTCGGCAAGGGCTTCCTCACCGGCGCCGTCAACGCGACCACCGAATTCGCGCAGGGCGACGTCCGTGCCACCATCCCCCGGTTCACATCGGAGGCCCGACGGGCCAACCAGGCCGTCGTCGACCTGGTCCGCCGGCTCGCCGAAGCCAGGGCCGCCACGCCTGCTCAGATCGCACTCGCGTGGCTGCTCGCCAAGCAGATGTGGATCGCCCCCATCCCCGGCACCCGGCGACAGGAACGGCTCGACGAGAACCTCGGGGCCGCCGACCTCACCCTGACGGCAGGGGACATCCAGGAACTCGAGGAGGTCTCGGCCCGCATCGAGGTGCTCGGCGACCGCTACAACGAGCAGATGCAACGCATGATCGACCGCTGACACGCGCCGGTGACGCAGGACCACGGCTCACCCTGTCGACAATCGGGCTGAGAGGCTGGCCCGGTGACGGACGACGACGAGAGCGCCGGGGGTCCGTCGGGCGAGGGGACCTCGCCGCAGACGCCTCCCGCCGGCTGGCTGACCCGCAACCTCACCGTGCTGTCAGGGGTCTCCTTCCTCCAGGACGCCGCCACCGAACTGCTGTACCCGATCCTGCCGATCTTCCTGACCACCGTGCTCGGGGCCCCGGTCGCCATCGTCGGCGCCGTCGAGGGGATCGCCGAGGGCGTGGCCGCGGTGACCAAGCTCGGTGCCGGGGCACTCGCCGACCGGTACCGGCGCCGCCCGCTGATCGGCGTCGGCTACGGGCTGGCGGCGCTGGGCAAGGTGCTCATCGCCGTCGCGACGATCTGGCCGGTCGTCCTGCTCGGGCGGGTGGTGGATCGGCTGGGCAAGGGCGTGCGGGGCGCGCCGCGCGACGCGCTCCTGGTCGAAGGCATCCCGGTGGAGGCCCGAGGGCGGGCCTTCGGGCTGCACCGGACTGCCGACACCCTGGGCGCCGTCGTCGGGCCCCTGCTGGGCCTGGGGGCCTATGAGCTGCTGGACCATCAGATCCGTCCGCTGCTTGTGGTGGCGGTGGTGCCGGCCGTCCTCAGCGTGCTGCTGGTCGGGGCGACGCGGGAACGGCGCAAGGACACCGGCCCCGGGCCCGGTCCGGCCCGGACGTCGGCGGGCTCGGCGACGGACACGACCGGCTCAGGTTGGCCGAGGGGGACTCTGCGCGGACTTCCACGCCCGTACTGGCGCGTCGTGGCGATACTCGCCGGGTTCAGCCTGGTGAACTTCCCCGACGCGCTCCTGCTGCTGCGGCTGAACGAGATCGGCTTCTCGGTGAGGGCACTCATCCTGGCGTACGTCACCTACAACGTGGTCTACGCCGCGGCCAGCTACCCGGCGGGTGCGCTGTCGGACCGGTTGCCCCGTCAGATGGTGTTCGGGATCGGCCTGCTGTTCTTCGCGGTCGGCTACCTCGGCCTCGGACTGGTACGCAACCACGTGGCGGTGTGGCTGCTGCTCGCCGCGTACGGCCTGTTCGGGGCGTTCACGGACGGGGTGGGCAAGGGCTGGATCTCCTCGATGGTGGACGGCGAGCACCAGGCTCGCGCGCAGGGCGCCTTCCAGGCGGCGACCGGACTCGCGGTGCTGCTTGCCGGAGTGTGGGCGGGCCTGGCCTGGGGTGAGAACGGCCGCGTCCCGCTGCTGGTGTCCGGCGGTGTCGGCGCCGTGACCGCCCTCGTGCTGCTGGCAACGGCGCAGCACCGGCTACCGCGGACACCCGGTCACGACGGCAGGGTCGGCTCGTCCCGGTAGAGCCGTGCGGCGTGGGTGAGCCGCCGGGCGACCTCGGCCCGCAGGGAAACCGGCTCCAGGACCTCGACCTCGGGTCCGAGCGAGAGCAGGTCGATGATCGCCGCCTCGTTCGAACTCACCCGGAAACTCGCCTCGAGCCGGCCGTCCGCATCGGGGGGCCGGGCGCGGTCCACGCGCAGCGGCTGGAGCCGCCCCAGCACCGCCGCCAGCCGCCTGCCCTCGGGAGTGATCCGCACCCTCACCCGGCGACGTCGTGCGGAGCTCCGGGCGACCCGCGGCCCGGGCGCCGGCTGCGGCAGGTCCATCCGGTAGCCGTCCACCAGCTGGAACCCGCCACCCGGGCCGCGGGTGGCGTAGATCGGCACGCCCGCGCCCGACAGCTCGTCCAGGTCGCGCAGGACCGTGCGTTCACTGACCTCGAGCTCGCCGGCCAGGTACCCGGCCGTAGTGCGCCCCCGCTGCTGCAGGATGATCACGATGGACACCAGCCGGGCGGCCCGCATGGCACCGATCCTCGATCGCCCAGGAATTCCTGACACGTGATGTCAGTCATGCCTGTCTACGATCACGCCCATCGATCGTCATCCCTCTTGGGCACAAGGAGCGGACATGAGCCACACCGAGTTCGAGGGAACCGGGACGCACGACGACCCCTGGGTCCTGACCACACCACCCGGGAAGTCCCAGTTCGAGGCCTACCGCGACCCCGATGCCAGCCCGCCGGCCCTGGTGGTGCAGGTCGGTGCGACGGAACTGCGCTACCACCTGAGCTGCATCGACGACCTGCACGCCATGCTGGTCGAACGCGGCGACTGGATGGCGCTGGGCACTGCCGACGAGCAGAAGCCGGTCGCGGAGGGCACCGTCGAGGCCTGGGGACGCGATCCGGCCAATCCGGTGGGCGGGTGGTACGGCCTCAAGAAGGGCCTGCGTGGACGGTTCGGCAACTACGTGCCCCCGGTGCTGGAGGCGCTGGGGCTCGCGGAGGTCGAGCACAACGCCCGCAACAACAGGATGCGGGCCCGATAGCGCCTCCGGCCGGCGGGGCGGCAAGGACGATGGCCCTCGATCGCCCCGAGGCAACCTCACTAGCGTGAATCACGTGACCCACACACCGACCGTGCACAGCCTGCGGCAACGCTCGGCGGCGGAGGCCTATCAGGCTCTCGGGCCCTCACCGAGCGAGAAGACGTTGCTCGTCGTGCACTGCGCCGACGCCCACCACGTCGCTGCCGTGTACGACACCCCCACCGGACCGGTCTACGCAAGCATCCCCCGGGCGCACAGCCACGGTGCCCGCGACCGGCACGATGCCGCGCACCACGGCGGCCACCGCGACGAACCCTGGCTCGACTGGCTCCAGCCGGGCGGAGGCGTCGACCTCGACGACCCGCTGCCGGCCGGGTGCGAGTGCGGCGGTCGCACCCTGTCGCGCGCCCTCCTGGTCCAGGCGATCGACGCCGGTGAACGGCGCATGGTGATCGACTAGCCCTCAGCCACCGTGAGGAGGTGGCCGTGAACGACGCGGTGATCCGCACCCAGGGCCTGACCAAGCGCTTCGGCTCGGTGCTGGCCCTCGACCGGCTCGACCTCGCGGTGGAGCGGGGCGAGGTGTTCGGGTTCCTCGGACCGAACGGCGCCGGGAAGTCGACGACGATCCGGCTGCTGCTCGACCTGATCCACCCCACCAGTGGGGCTGCCTGGATCATGGGGCTGCCGTGCACCGACGTGGAGGCGGTGCACCGGCACGTGGCCTACGTGCCGGGCGACGTCGCGCTGTGGCCGCAGCTGACCGGCGCCGAGATCCTCACCTTCCTCGGCAATCTGTCGGGCACGGTCGACGTCCCCTTCCGCGACGAGCTGATCCAGAGGCTGCAGCTCGACCCGAGCCTGCGGGCGCGCACCTACTCCAAGGGCAACCGGCAGAAGGTGGCCCTGATCGCCGCGTTCATGACCCGGGCCGACGTGCTGCTGCTGGACGAGCCGACGGCCGGCCTCGACCCGTTGATGGAGGCGGAGTTCCAGGCGCTGGCCCGGGAGGCCACGGCCCGCGGACAGACCGTCTTCCTGTCCTCCCACCTGCTCGACGAGGTGGAGGACATCTGCGGGCGGGTGGCGATCCTGCGCGGCGGACGGTTGGTCGAGGTGGCCACGCTGGCGGAGCTGCGCCGGCTGGGCGCGAGCGTCATCGAGGCGACCATCGTCGGGCCGATGCCCGACCTGGCCGGAGTACCCGGCGTCGACGCCGTGAAGATCACCGGAGACGTGCTCCGGATCACCGTCCAGGGCGCTCCTGGGGCCGTTCTGGCCGCGCTCGCACGGGCGGACGTCGTCCGGCTGCGCAGCCAGGAGCCGAGCCTGGAAGAGATCTTCGTGACCTACTACGAGGCGTCCCCGGCTCAGCGCCAGGCCGTGCTGGCGGCACACGAGCGGTAGGGAGCCGGTGAGTTCGATGCGAACGGTGTTCGCGCTGGTCGTCCGGCTGATCCGCCGCGGCACGGCCATCCTGGCGATCCTCCTCGGCGCCTACTTCGCCCTGCGCGTGGCCCAGTACCTGGCCACCTACCCGGACGCCGAGTCCCGGGCCGTGCTGATGCAGTTCGACACCCCGGCCGTGCGGATGCTGCAGGGCGCACCGCGCGGGATCGACACCCCTGGTGGATTCACCGTCTGGGACGGCGGGTACATCGCCCAGGCGGTGACCGCGGTGTGGGTGATCCTGCTGACCACCCGGCTGCTGCGCGGCGAGGAGGAATCCGGGCGGAACGAACTGGTTCTCGCCGGTCCGGTCCGGCCCGGCCGGGCAGTCGCCACCACGCTGGCCGTGATCGGGCTGGCCTGCATGCTCCTCGGCGTGGTCACGGCCCTCTCCCTGGCCCTCTCCCGCACCGGCACCACCGACTCGGTCCTCTACGGCGCGGCGCTGGCCGGCTTCACCGCGACCTGTGCCGGCATCGCCGCCGTCGCGGCCCAGATCCATGCCGAGCGGCGTCGCGCCGTCCAGCTCGCCTCGTCGGTGTTCGCCGCGACGTATCTGATCCGGGTCGCCGCCTCGAGCACGGACGAGCGCGCCTGGCTCGGATGGGCGACACCGTTCGGCTGGGTCGACCAGCTCCATGTCTATGCCGGCGCGCGCTGGTACCCCCTGATCCCCTTGCTGGTCGCCCCATTCCTGCTCGGCGCGGCGGCGGTCCTGCTGCGCACCCACAGGGACGAGGGCGTCGGTACCGTCGCCACCGAGGAGCACAGGAAGGCCGACCTGCGCTGGCTGGGCAGCCCGACGGCCCTGGCCTGGCGGGGCAGCCGCGGCGTGCTGGCCGGTTGGGCGGTCGGGCTCGGCAGCTACGCGTTCCTGATCGGGGCGCTGCTGCAGTCCATGGTCGACTTCCTCAACGACGACCCCAACTACCGGCGGGTCCTGGCCCAGATCGGCATGGACATGACCCATCCCGACGGGTTCGTCGCGGCGATGGCGACCATGATGGGCATCGGCTTCGCGCTGTACGCGTGCTGGAGGATGGGGTCCGCCCGCGCCGAGGAGGACTCCGCCCGGGTGGAGAACATCCTGGTCCGCCCGGTGCCGCGCAGCCGATGGCTGGGCGGGCAGATCGTGCTCACGATGACCTGCACCGCTGCCTTGGCCACCTTCTGCGGGGTGGCGATCTGGGCCGGCGCCCAGCTGACCGGTGCCGAGGTAAGCCTGGTCCACGCCCTGCAGTCGATGCTCAACACCCTGCCTGCGGCGGCGGCCTGCGGCGGACTGGCGGTCGCCCTGTTCGGGCTGCTGCCGAGGCTGACGGTGGCTGGCTCGGCCGGCGCCACGGTGATCGTGGTCATCGTCCAGATGATCGGTCCCCCGCTGGGCTGGCCGGGGTGGGTGGTCGACCTCTCGCCGTTCCACCATCTTGCGATGGTGCCGGCCGAGGCGTTCGCCGTCGTCCCGGCGCTGGTCCTGCTGGCGGTGGCCGCGGTGATGGCCCTGGGCGGCATGCTGGCCTTCGCCCGCCGGGACCTGGTCGGGGCCTAGCGCCCCTCGGCATCCGGGCGTCGGAGGATGTTTGCGGTCAGTTCGTGTTGAGAAGGTTTTCAATCCGCCATCCGTGGGCGATGATGGAAGGGCGGCGCGGCCGGAAGGCCGTGCCGCTGTGTGCGGCCGAGTCGAGTCGCCACGTGCAGCCCAGCGAGAGGTGACATGCGGTTCTGGCGCAGACCGGCGGTGGCCCGGTCGTTGAAGGTTCTGGCCATCGTCGTGGCGGTCGCCGTCCCCATGATCACCCTCCCCCGGCTGCCCCACCTCAGCCTCTGGCCGGCCCTCGCCGGGCTGGCGATCTGGACCCTCGGCAAGTACCTGTTGTGTCCGCTGCGCTGGCACGGCCTGTCCGAGAGCGGCCGCGGAACCGGCTGGCACCTGAGCGCCTACGCCGAGTCGGAGCTCCTGGGCCTGCTCACCCCCGGCCACGTGGGTGCCGACCTGTGGCGGATCAAGCGCCTCGCCGGGATCGGCATGGCGCGTGGCTCGGCCGCGGCCGAGGTGACCGTCGACCGGCTGGTCGGGGCGGTGGGCCTGGCCGCGTTCGTCGGCCTGGCCGGGGCCGCGCTGCCCGTCCGGATGCTGGCCGGGGTGGCCGGGCTGGCACTGCTGCTCGTCGTCGCCGTGCTCGTCGTCCGCCGAGTGCGCCCGGAGTGGATCCCCCGGCGCCAGTGGCCCACGCCGGGCCGGCTGGCCCGTGGCCTGGCGCTCTCGGTGGCCTACCAGGCCTCGATCATCGCGCTCCTGTTCGGTGCCCTGCTCGCGACCGGACATGTGGTCGATCCCCTGGCCGTCGTCGGCGCCTTCGGGGCCAGCCAGCTCGCGGGAGTGGTGCCAGGGCCCAACGGGGCCAGCCCCCGCGACGCCGCCCTGGCGCTGGCGCTGGTCGGCTTCGGGGCTG
>JBAPWU010000441.1:0-14776 GCA_049283855.1 Kineosporiaceae bacterium | reverse complement strand
TCGCCGGCGCGATCGGCGCGCCCACCGGCGGCGCGCTCGTTCAGTGGCGGCCCTTGCCCGCGGACTTCTCGAACTCCTTCTCCAGCAGTGCGCCGGCGTGGTCGGGCACCTGGTGGAACAGGTCGCGCGGCGGCCGCTCGTAGTCCTGCGCCGGCGGGCGCGGCGGAAGCGCGAAGGCCGGGGGCTGGACATGCTCGTAGGGCAGCGTGGAGAGCAGGTGGGCGATCATGTTCAGCCGGGCGTGGCGCTTGATGTCGGCCTCGATCACGAACCAGGGCGCCTCGGGGATGTCGGTGTGCACGAACATCTCGTCCTTGGCCCGGGAGAAATCGACCCACCGGTCACGGGTCAGCAGGTCGTTGGGGGAGAACTTCCAGCGCCGCAACGGGTCCTGGACCCGGGACTGGAACCGGCGTTCCTGTTCCTCGTCACTGACCGAGAACCAGTACTTGCGCAGCAGGAAGCCGTCCTCGACGAGCATGCGCTCGAAGGTGGGGCACTGGTGCAGGAAGCGGCGGTACTCGTCGGGGGTGCAGAACCCCATCACCCGCTCGACGCCGGACCGGTTGTACCAGGACCGGTCGAACAGAACGATCTCGCCGGCGGCCGGCAGGTGTTCGATGTACTTCTGGAAGTACCACTGCGACTTCTCGCGCTCGGTCGGCATCGGCAGCGCGACGATCCGGGCGACGCGGGGGTTGAGGAACTCGGTGACCCGCTTGATGGTGCTGCCCTTGCCGGCGGCGTCGCGGCCCTCGAACACCACGACCACGCGCTGCCTGGTGGCCTTGACCCACTCCTGCACGTGCACCAGTTCCCCCTGCAGGCGCAGGAGTTCGGCCTCGTAGCGTTCCTTGGACAGGCGGTGGGGCTTGGGCTTGACGACCTCACCCGGGTCGGCGCCTGCCGGGGGTGCGGGTGCCTCACCCGCCGCGCGCTTCGCCTTGTCGTGTGCCATGCGCATCACCTCATCGTGTGCACGCCAGCGGCGCAAGTATCTGTGGGCGAGTGTTCACCCGGGGTGTGTTGCGGATGTCACCAGTGGTTGGTTGTCACCGTTCGGCGCTCGCGGGCAGTCGGGGGGGCGGGTTAGTGTCGTGGGTGAAGCACATGTGCTGATTGGGGTGTTATGGGCGTGGTAGACAGGGTTCGCAGGCGGCTGTCCGGGGAGTCGGGCCCTGAGCCTGAGACGGCGGCACCCTCCCTCGCGCACCCGGAGGCCGACACGCCCGGTCGCCGGTCGCCGTCCGAGGGGTCGCTGGTCGCGCCCGTGGACGACGCGGACGAGGCCGCCCTGTGGGCGACGCTGCGCGAGGATCCGAACGATGCCCCGGCCTTCCACCGGCTGGCAGCGATCGTGCGGCAGCGCGCCGCCGAGCGGCAGATCGAGGCCGTCGAGGGGGACCCGCAGCGGGCGGCGGACGACGCCGTCTGGTCGCTGGCCGAGGAACTCGCCCATTCCGGGAAGGCCTGGTATCCGCTGGTCGAGCTGGCCCGGCTCTCGCTGCACGACGACCGGGAGGCGGCGCTGCGCCGGCTCGGGACGGCGGCGGACCGCGATCCGGACGGGCACGGGCTGGCCACCGCACTGGGCATGCTCCGTGACGCGCGGATGCCCGGTGACGCGGTGAACCTCGGCGTGGGCCACTGGCGCCCTCGCGATCACGACCTGTCGGTGGGCCGGCAGCTGGTGGAGGCCTCGATCGAGGCCGGCAGGATCGGCGATGCACGGCGCCACCTGGCCGCCCTCCTCACCCATCCCGAGGTCGAGCGGGCCAAGGAGATCCGGGACGAGCTCGAGCCACTGATCGAGGCCGCCGAGGCGGCACTCCCGCCCCGCACCCCGGCCGGTGGGATGCCCCTGATCGACCTGCGTGAGCTGCGCGAGCCACGCCGAGCCGACTGACTGACCGGCCGACTGACCGGCCGACTGACCGGCCGACTGACCGGTCGGCTGACCGGTCGGCTGACCGGTCGGCCGGTCGGTCGGGGTCCTCAGGCGTCGCCGCCCGCGCTGCCGGTGGTGCCCGCCGACACGTCGAGCAGTCGGTACCGCGCGATCGCCTCCGCCGGCGTCCCCGCCGGCACCTCATCACGCGCGGCGAGCTGAGCCAGCGCGCGAGCCGCGATCGAGGGGCCGTCGACGGTGAAGAACCGGCGCGCCGCCGCCCGGGTGTCGGAGAAGCCGAAACCGTCGGTGCCCAGGGACGCGAACGGCTGCGGCACCCACTGGCGGATCTGGTCGGGCACCTGGCGCATGTAGTCGCTGACCGCGACCACCGGGCCCGGAGCACCGGTCAGGCGCTGGGTGACGAACGGCACCTGCGGCTCCTGGCCGGGGTGCAGGAAGGCCTGCTCGTCGCAGCGGAGCCCGTCCCGGCGCAACTCGGACCAGCTGGTCACGCTCCAGACGTCGGCGGCCACCCCCCAGTCCTGGGCGAGCAGCTGCTGGGCCTCGAGCGCCCACGGCACCGCGACCCCGGACGCGAGCAGCTGTACCCGCGGCCTGCCGTCGGCGTCGGCGGCCGGGGCGAGCAGGTAGATGCCCCGGAGCAGGCCCTCGACGTCCAGCCCGTCGGGTTCGGCCGGCTGGGGGTAGGGCTCGTTGTAGACGGTGAGGTAGTAGAAGACGTTCTCGGGCGACTCGCCGTACATCCGGCGTAGCCCGTCCCGCACGATGTGCCCGAGCTCGAAGCCGTAGGCGGGGTCGTAGATCACCGCGGCCGGGTTGGTCGCGGCGAGCATCGGTGAGTGCCCGTCGGCGTGCTGCAGGCCCTCCCCGGTCAGCGTCGTCCGGCCCGCCGTGGCGCCGATCACGAAGCCGCGGCTCATCTGGTCCGCTGCCGCCCACAGCGCGTCGCCGGTGCGCTGGAAACCGAACATCGAATAGAACATGTAGATCGGCACCATCGGTTCGCCGTGGGTGGCGTAGGCCGAGCCGGCCGCGGTGAAGGCGGCCGCCGAACCGGCCTCGTTGATCCCCGTGTGCAGGATCTGACCCGAGGTGGCCTCCGTGTAGGCGAGCATCAGCTCGCGGTCCACCGAGTTGTACTGCTGCCCGTGCGGGTTGTAGATCTTCACGGTCGGGAAGAAGGAGTCCATCCCGAAGGTGCGCGCCTCGTCCGGGATGATCGGCACCACCCGGGTGCCGAACTCCTTGTCGCGCATCAGGTCTCGGAGCAACCTGACGAAGGCCATGGTGGTCGCCACGGCCTGCTTGCCCGACCCGCGGCGGACCACCTCGTAGGCGCTGTCCTCGGGCAGCTTGAGGGTGGAGGCGGTGACCCGGCGCTCGGGCAGCGGGCCGCCGAGGCGGCGCCGGACGTCGCGCAGGTGCCGGATCACCTCGTTGCCCTCGCCGGGGTTGTAGTACGGCGGCAGGTACGGGTCGGCCTGCAGCTGCTCGTCGCTGATCGGGATCCGCAGCCGGTCACGCAGCATGGTCAGGTCCGCGAGGGTGAACTTCTTCATCTGGTGGGTCGCGTTGCGCCCGGCGAAGCTCGGACCCAGTGCCCAGCCCTTGACCGTCTTGGCCAGGATCACGGTCGGCTGCCCGGTGTGCTCCATCGCGGCCTTGTAGGCGGCGTACACCTTGCGGTAGTCGTGCCCTCCGCGGCGCAGGCTCCAGATCTCGTCGTCGGTCATCGTCTCGACCAGCTTGCGGGTGCGCGGGTCGCGGCCGAAGAAGTTCTCCCGGATGTAGGCGCCGTCCTCGGCCCGGAAGGTCTGGTAGTCCCCGTCCCGGGTCCGGTTCATCACGTTGACCAGCGCCTGGTCGCGGTCGGCGGCCAGCAGCGGGTCCCACTCCCGGCCCCAGATCACCTTGATCACATTCCAGCCGGCACCCCGGAAGAAGGCCTCCAGCTCCTGAATGATCTTGCCGTTGCCCCGGACCGGGCCGTCCAGGCGCTGCAGGTTGCAGTTGACCACGAAGGTCAGGTTGTCGAGCTCCTCGTAGGAGGCGAGCTGCAGGGCGCCGCGGCTCTCGGGCTCGTCCATCTCGCCGTCGCCGAGGAAGGCCCACACCCGCTGCTGGGAGGTGTCCTTGATCCCCCGCCCGTGCAGGTACTTGTTGAACTGGGCCTGGTAGATCGCGTTGATCGGGCCCAGGCCCATCGAGACGGTCGGGAACTCCCAGAACGCCGGGGCCAGCCGGGGGTGGGGGTAGGAGGGCAGGCCGCCGCTGGGGTGGGAGCGCTCCTGGCGGAAGCCGTCGAGCTGGTCGGAGCTGAGCCGGCCCTCGAGGAAGGCGCGGGCGTAGACGCCGGGGGAGGCGTGGCCCTGGATGAACACCTGGTCGCCGCCACCGGGGTGGTCCTTGCCCTGGAAGAAGTGGTTGAAGCCGACCTCGTACAGGGTGGCCGAGGATGCATAGGTCGAGATGTGCCCGCCCACGCCGATCCCGGGCCGCTGGGCCCGGTGCACCATCACGGCGGCGTTCCAGCGGATCCAGCGGCGATAGGCGCGCTCGGCGTCCTCGTCACCGGGGAACCACGGCTCGCGCTCGGGCGGGATGGTGTTGATGTAGTCGGTCTGGGACAGGCTCGGCACGCCGACCCCCCGCTCCCGTGCTCGCTGCAGCATGGCCAGCATCAGGTAGCGGGCCCGCTCGCGACCCCGTTCGTCGACGGCTGCGTCCAGCGACTCCAGCCACTCCCCGGTCTCCTCGGGGTCGATGTCGGGCAAGTGGCTGGGCAGCCCGTTGAGGATCGGCCCCTGCTTGTGCGGCACGTCGGCGTCCTTTCGTCGAGCGTTGCGGTGGACGGCTGGTGGATCGACGGGTCTCGACTGGGTCCATCCTGTCGCCTACACCGCCTGGGTGCACCTTGCCTGCGGTTCGCTGAGAAGGTTTGCACTCAGGGTTCCCCACGACTCACCGTGGCCACCTGTTGCGCATCGGCCCCGCGGTGCAGTGCACTAGCGTGGCGGAGCGCAGGTATGCGCAGATGCGGCAGGCGTCGAGTCTGCCACGCGACATCGAGGAGGCAAGGGAGTGGGCGCGACCGCGGAGTCCGCGGCGGACCAGTCGATGGCCGGCCGGCTGGGTTTCAAACCCGGTCAGGTCGTACAGGAGTTCGGCTACGACGAGGACGTCGACCATGAGCTCCGAACGGCAATCGAAGATCTCACCGGCAACGAGTTGGCCGACGAGGACGCGCAGGACGTCTTCGACGCGGCCATCTACTGGTGGCGTGACGGAGACGGCGATCTGGTGGATGCGCTGGTCGACAGCCTCCCCAACCTCGCCTCCGGTGGGGTGATCTGGCTGCTCACCCCCAAGTCGGGGCGGGACGGCCACGTCGAACCGTCCGAGATCGACGAGGCGGCACCGACCGCCGGTCTGCATGCGACCAGCACGATCAGCGCCGGCCCGGATTGGACCGGGACCAGATTGGCCACGCCGCGCAGCGGGCGGCGCTGACCCCATCGTCAGGCCCGACACGATCGCCGGTTCCGGCGCTCGTCGGCGAGAGGACCTCAGATGACCATCGAGGCAGGCAGCTCTGCCCCGGATTTCGAGCTCACGGATCAGCACGGTCAGAAGGTGAAGCTGTCCGACTTCCGGGGTCGGAGCAACGTGGCGCTGGTGTTCTATCCCTTCGCCTTCTCGGGCATCTGCACCGGCGAATTGTGCGAGATCCGGGACAACCTGGAGCTGTTCACCGCCGGTGACGTCCAGGTGCTCGCCATCTCCTGCGACCCGATGTTCTCCCTGCGTGCCTACGCCGACAAGGAGGGCTACGACTTCCCGCTGCTGTCCGACTTCTGGCCGCACGGCGCGGTGGCGCAGGCCTACGGCGTGTTCGACGAGTCCCGAGGGCGGGCCGATCGGGGCACCTTCCTGATCGATCGCGAGGGCGTGGTGCGCTGGAGCGTGGTGAACGCACCGGGTCAGGCGCGTCCGCTGGCCGCCTACCGGGAGGCGGTCGCGGCCCTGTAGGGCGAGGATGGCCTGCAGCGCAGTCCGGGGCCTGTAGCTCAGCTGGTAGAGCACCGCGCTTACACCGCGGGTGTCGTCGGTTCGAGTCCGGCCGGGCCCACGCAGATCGTCACGAGGGGCGGTTCCCACCCGATCAACGGGCCGGAGCCGCCCCTTCGTCGTGGTGGCCATCGGTTGGCTCAGCGAAGGCTTCACGAGATCACGATGTAGATCACGATGCGCGTCTGCGGTCGAAAAGGGGTCTGGACTAGCCGATCTCACGCATCGTGATCTACATCGTGATCATGGTTTGGTGCGGGCTCGACCGCGAGGGCCGACGGGTCGGACAGTCAGAAGACGGGGGAGTGCGGATATCGGCGGTTCGGATGATCTGGGTGTAAACCGGCTACTCCCAGTCATTGGACGTCCCATCTGCTCGCACAGAGTAATTGCACAGTTGCTTTGGGTTGAAGGAATGGCCATCCCGGGGGCCAGTGAGCACTAATGTGCGTTCCGTGACCGAATCTCGTTCCCCGATCCTCGCCGAGGTCATCGCCGTCCTCGAGCGCCTCTACGACCCCGCCTGGGCCCGTGACTGGGACCGGGTCGGCCTGGTCTGTGGTGATCCGCAGGCACCGGTGCGCCGGGTGCTGCTGGCGGTGGACCCGGTGGCCGCGGTCGTCGACGAGGCGCTGGACTGGCATGCGGACCTGGTGATCACCCACCATCCCCTCCTGCTGCGCCCGGTGCACAGCGTGGCGGCCACCACCGCCAAGGGGCGGCTGGTCCACCGGCTGGTCCGCTCGGACTGCGCCCTCTACACGGCGCACACCAACGCCGATGCGGCCGCGCCAGGGGTCTCCGACGCGCTGGCCCGGGTGCTGGGGCTGCGCGACCTGCGCCCGCTGTCGGCCGACGAGCCGGACCCGATCGACAAGGTGGTCACCTTCGTGCCCGAGGGCCACGTCGACCAGGTGGTCGACGCCATGGCCAAGGCCGGAGCCGGCGAGATCGGCGACTACGCCCGATGCGCCTTCGTCTCGACCGGAACCGGCACGTTCGTCCCCGGAGCGGGGCGCCGTCCGTTCCTCGGTCAGCCCGGACGGCGCGAGGACGTCGCCGAGCACCGGGTCGAGATGGTGCTGGCCCGCCGGGACCGCCGGGCCGTCGTGGCCGCGCTGCGGCAGGCCCACCCCTACGAGCAGGTCGCCTTCGACGTCAACGAGCTGGCGTCGTGGTCGGGGGTGCGCGGCATCGGTCGGGTGGGGCGGCTGTCCTCACCGACCACCCTGCGCGAGTTCGTGCTGCTGGTCGCCGAGGCGCTGCCGGCCACGGCGCAGGGGGTGCGGGTCTCGGGCGAGCCGACCGCGATGATCGAACGGGTCGCGGTCTGCGGCGGGGCCGGCGATTCGCTGCTCGGCGCCGCGCGCGCGGCCGGCGTGGACGCCTACGTCACCGCCGACCTGAGGCACCACCCGACCAGTGAGGCCCGCGAGGACGTCGGTGAGGACCCGCCCTACCTGGTGGACGTCGCCCATTGGTCGAGCGAGTGGCCGTGGCTGGCCGGGGTGGCCAACCGGTTGGAGGGTCACCTCGAGGCGGCCGGGACGCCGGTCGAGGTGCACGTGTCCGCCCGCAGCACCGACCCGTGGACGTTCCGGGTGCCCAGTCCGGGCGGCGTCGTCCGGTAGCTGCGCCAGGGGCGTGTGCCACGGCGGCGGCCGGGGCTAGGGTGAGCCCGTGGTGACGGCGGCGGTTCAGGATCAGTGGCGGCTGCTCGACGTCCAGGGGCACGACACCCGCCTGGCTCAGATCGCCCACCGGGAGCGCACCCTGCCCGAGCACGCCGAGCTGACCGCGTATGGCGAGCGGGTGCGGCGCAACGGCGACGAGGCGGTGGCGGCGCGCACCGTCCTGGCGGACCTGTCCCGAGAACTGAGCAAGGCCGAGGCGGACGTCGACCTGGTGCGCCAGCGCGCCGCGCGCGATCAGGCCCGGCTCGACTCCGGTCAGGGCAGTGCCAAGGACCTGCAGGCGCTGCAGCACGAGGTGGCCTCCCTCGCCCAGCGACAGTCCGTGCTCGAGGACGAGCAGCTCGAGGTGATGGAGCGGATGGAGCAGGCGCAGGCCGAGCTCGACCGGGTCCTGGCCGAGGGCCGGGGGCTGGAGGTCGAGATCGCCGAGGTGACCGCCCGGCGCGATGCCACCCTGGCCGCTCTGGCCGAGGAGGCGGAGGCCGAGCGTCGCTCGCGTACCGACGCCGCGGCCGGGGTCCCCGCCCCGCTGCTCGCGCTGTACGAGCGGATCCGGGAGAGCAGTGGCGGGGTCGGCGCGGCCCGGTTGCACCAGCGCCGGTGCGAGGGATGCCGGCTGGAGCTGAACACCACCGACATCGGCAAGCTCCGCACCGCGGCCGAGGACGCCGTGATCCGGTGCGAGGAGTGCGGCCGGATCCTGGTCCGAACCCCCGACTCGGGCCTCCAGCCCTGACCGAGACCCGCGACGCGGTGCGCGTCGGGGTCAGCCGGCGACGGCCTGTTCGAGGAGGTCGAGGCCCTCGGCGAGCAGGTGGTCGGCGATGACCAGCGAGGGCAGGAAGCGCAACACGTTGCCGTAGGTGCCGCAGGTCAGGGTGACCAGGCCGGCCTGGTGGCAGGCGGAGCTGATCCGCGCCGCCTCCGCGGCGTCCGGCTCGGTGGTGCCGGGCCTGACGATCTCGATGGCCAGCATCGCGCCCCGACCGCGGACGTCACCGATGCTCGGGTGCGCCTCGGCGAGGGCGCGCAGCCGGGGGAGCATCGCCGCCTCGATCCGCCGGGCGGCGGCCGGCAGGTCCCGGCTCTCCATGATCTCGATCGTGGCCAGCGCGGCGGCACAGGCGACCGGGTTGCCGCCGTACGTGCCGCCCAGTCCGCCACCGTGGACGGCGTCCATCACGTCGGCCCGGCCGGTCACGGCGGCGAGCGGCAGCCCGCCGGCGATGCCCTTGGCGGTCGTGATCAGGTCGGGGACGACGCCTTCGTGCTCGCAGGCGAACATGGCGCCGGTACGGGCGAAGCCGGTCTGGATCTCGTCGGCGATGAACAGCACGCCGTTCTCCTTGCACCACGCGGCGATCGCCGGGAGGAACCCCTCGGCCGGCACCACGAAGCCACCCTCGCCCTGGATGGGTTCGATCACAACGGCGGCGGTGCGGTTCACGCCCACCTGCTTGTCGATCACGGAGATGGCCCGGGCAGCGGCGTCGGCGCCGCTGATCGGGGCCGGCTCGCGGAACGGGTAGGACATCGGCACCCGGTAGACCTCGGAGGCGAACGGCCCGAAGCCGTCCTTGTAGGGCATGTTCTTGGCGGTCATCGCCATGGTCAGGTTGGTGCGCCCGTGGTAGGCGTGGTCGAAGACCACGACCGCGTCCCGGCCGGTGAACCGCCGGGCGATCTTGACCGCGTTCTCGACCGCCTCGGCACCCGAGCTGAACAGAGCCGAGCGCTTGTCGTGGTCACCCGGGGTGAGCCGGTTCAGCGCCTCGCAGACCAGGACGTACTGCTCGTAGGGGGTGACCATGAAGCAGGTGTGGGTGAGTTCGGCGACCTGGGCCGCGACCCGGGCGGCGACCTCGGGGGCGGCGTGGCCGACCGTGGTGACGGCGATCCCCGAGCCGAAGTCGATCAGCTGGTTGCCGTCGACGTCGACCAGGATGGCGCCGCCGGCCCGCTCCACGTAGATCGGCAGCATGGTGCCGACCCCGGCGGCCACCGCCGCCACCTTGCGGGCGTGGATCCGCTGCGAGGCCGGGCCGGGGATGGCGGTGACCAGGCGGCGCCGCTGCTCGACGGCGGCCGTGGCCGTCGGGGATGCAGCCAGGTCGCGATCCAGGGTGTCGGTCATGGCGGGCTCCTCGCAGCGGCGGGCCGGATGTCGGCGACTGCCACCACGGTAAGGCCCCGTGGGGGGTGATGGCTGCCCGGTCTGGGAGCATGCACCCTGAACACCTCGACCCATCGGAGGCGACCGAATGAACTACGCGGGTGATCTGAGCCCGACCGAGACCTACCACCTGCTCGCCGAGGAGCCGGAGGCCGTGCTGGTCGATGTCCGCACGGCAGCAGAGTGGGCCTACGTGGGCCTGCCGAACCTGGCCGCGCTGGGGCGAGAGGTCGTTCGGGTCGAGTGGGTGCGTTACCCGGACGGCATGCCGAACCCGGCGTTCCTGTCCCAGCTCATCGACGCCGGGATCACTCCGGATCGCCCGGTGGCCTTCCTCTGCCGCTCCGGAGTGCGCTCGATGGCGGCGGCGACCGCGGCCACCACGGCCGGGTACGCCCGCGCCTACAACATCTCCGAGGGTTTCGAGGGCCACCTGGACGGCGCCGGGCACCGGGGCGTGGGCGGCTGGAAGGCGAGTGGGCTGCCCTGGCGCCAGTCGTGAGTGCTGCGGACGCCGACGGCTGGCGGCCCGAGACCATCGCCGTCCGCGGGGGCCTGGACCGGTCGAACCATGCCGAGACCTCTGAAGCGATCTTCCTGACCCAGGGCTACGTCTACGACGACGCGGCCCAGGCCGAGGCGGCGTTCGCCGGCGAGGTCGAGCACTACATGTACTCCCGCTACGGCAACCCGACGGTCTCGGTGTTCGAGGAGCGGCTGCGTCTGCTCGAGGGGGCGCCGGCCTGCTTCGCCACCGCCACCGGCATGTCGGCGGTGTTCACCTCGCTGATGGCGTTCCTGAACTCCGGTGATCGGGTGGTCGCTGCCCGGGCCCTGTTCGGGTCGTGCTTCGTGATCCTGGACGAACTGCTGCCGCGGTGGGGGATCCACTGTGACTTCGTCGACGGCGAGGACCACACCCAGTGGGAGCAGGCCCTGGCCACACCCGCCCGGGCGGTGTTCTTCGAATCGCCGTCCAACCCGATGCAGGACCTGGTCGACATTGCTGCGGTCTGCGACCTGGCACATGCCGCGGGGGCGAAGGTCGTGGTGGACAACGTGTTCGCCACGCCGCTGCTGCAGCGCCCGCTGCAGCTGGGTGCCGACATCGTCGTGTACTCGGCGACCAAGCACATCGACGGGCAGGGCCGGGTGCTCGGCGGGGCGATCCTCGGGCCGAAGGACTACATCGACGGCGGGGTGCAGACGATGATGCGGCACACGGGCCCGTCGATGAGCCCGTTCAACGCCTGGGTCCTGCTCAAGGGCCTGGAGACGATGCGGCTGCGCGTCGACGCGCAATGCATCGCGGCGGAACGCATCGCCCGCTTCCTCGAGGCGCATCCACGGATCACGTCGGTGCGCTACCCGTTCCTGGACTCCCACCCCCAGCACGAGTTGGCGAAGCGGCAGATGAGCGCCGGCGGCACCGTGGTCACCTTCGAGGTGGACGGCGGCAAGGCCGGAGCGTTCGCCTTCGTCGACGCGCTACGGGTGATCGACCTGTCGAACAACCTGGGCGACGCCAAGTCGCTGGCGACGCACCCGGCGACCACGACCCACCGCCGGCTCGGTGCCCGGGCCCGCCAGGACGCCGGGATCACCGACGGCGTGGTGCGGATCTCGGTGGGCCTGGAGAACGTCGAGGACCTGCTCGAGGACGTCGACCGCGCCCTTGCCTGACCCGACCTGACCCGACCCGACCTGACCCGACCTGACCCGACCTGACCCGACCCGACCCGACCCGACCTGCCGGAGCCTGGGCCCCTCACGTCACCTCGCGGTGAGCCGTTCCTCTGCGCGGGTGATGAAGCCGTACGTGATCTCGCACCAGCGCTGTTCGGCGTCGAAGAGCGGCCCGTGGCCGCACCCCTGGAACATCTCGGTCTGGACGACGCCGCCGGCCGAGGCGTAGCGGCCCAGCACGTCGCGGATCTGGCTGACCATCGGCTGCGGCGGGTAGGCCTCCTCCCCGGGCCAGCCGGGCACGACGCCGGCGGCGCCCAGAGCGCCCAGCTCGAGCGCGGCGCCGTCCGCCACGATCAGGTCGGCGCTCCCGTGGGTCCACAGGATCGGCGGCTTGGGGTCGAGGTCGACGATGCCCGACCAGTTCGCGTACTTGGGAGAGAGGGCGTTGAGCATGCCCGTGGTTCCCGGGGCGATCCCGGGCCAGTTCGGCGAGGTGGCGGCGTCACCGGGGTAGGTGCCGTCGCCGATCACGGTCAGCAGGACCTCGTCCACGAGCAGGTCCTCGCGCTCGGCGGGCAACCGGAACTGCGGCCTCCAGTACAGAGCGTTGATCACGTTGCGGATCGAGAACGGCGAGTCGGCGGACCGATCCCGGTCGCGAAGGCGCTGCACCAGTTCGGGGTTGGCGCCGGCGGCGCCCGATCCTGCGTAGTCGGGGGCGCAGGGCGTTCCGTCGCGGCGGACCCCACCGTAGCCGTACGGCGGGACGGGGTCGATGTAGGTCAGCGAGGCCACGGGCGCCGTGGCGGCGTGCTCCATCGCGTAGTGCGAGACCGCCAGCCCGCCGGACGACCAGCCGACCAGGTGCACCGGGCGAGTGATGCCGAGGGCGCGCAGCAGCGAGGCGATGTCGTCCGACCAGTCACGCAGCCCACGGGTGGCATCGACCGGCAGAGGATCGGTGCGCCCGAAGCCGCGCATGTCAGGGGCGATCAGCCGCAGGTTCTCCGGCGCCTGCGGCATCACATGCTCGTAGAAGCGCCCGGTGCTCAGGTTGCCCTGCACCAGGACGACGGGAACCCCGTCGTCGGGTCCGTATTCCAGCCAGTGCATCGAGAGCCGGTCGGTCCTGGTGGTGTGGGCGCTCACGCCCGGCAGCAGGTGCATGGCCATATCTCAGCACCCGGCGCGTTCGGGAGCTATCGACCCTCGCCGTCGATGCGTGCGCGCGCCGCCTCGAGGTCGAGCTCGCCGCTGGCCAGGGCCTGCAGCGCAGTGAGCCGCGGGTCGACCGCGCGATCGGCCGCCGGGTCGGGCACGGGCTCGGCCACGGGTTCGGTCACCTGTTCGGCCGGAGCGGGCCCGGGCTGGTAGCCGAGGCGTCGGACCAGATCGTCGAACCGGGCCCGGGCGGTCGGGTAGCTCACCCCCAGGTGCCGCTCGACCTCGCGCATGTTGCCGCGTGAGGCGAGGAAGACCCGCAGCAGGTCGCGGTCGCCGTCCGCCAGGCCGCAGAACTCGCAGGCCCGGAACGCGCCGGTCAGCGCGGTGCCGCACTCGCTGCAGCCGAGCCGGGTGACGTGCAGCTGCTCGCTGCAGACCGGGCAGTCGCGCGGGGCGGGGTAGCGCTCGCTCATTCCGCACGCCCCTGACCGGCCCCGGCGGTGACACCGGTGTCGCTGGTGAGGATCACCGAGCTCATCACGGCCTCGACCGTCAGTTCCCCGCGGCCGGTCCCCACGGTGGCCTCGGCGAGGTCGGGGTCGACCAGACCGCCCTTGGAGACCGAGGTCGGCAGCACCACCTTGCCCATCCGGTTGCGGGCGCGGATGTGCACGTCGCTGCCCGCGCCCAGGATCAGCTTCACCGAGGAGGACTCGCAGGCGATCCGCGAGGTGCCGGTGGGAGCCGCGAACCCCTTGACCGACGAGGTCAGCGCGTCGATGTCCAGCGGGCCGCGCATCCGCTCGAGCTTGAGCGCCGAGGCGATCAGGCGCAGCTTGGCACCCGCGTCGAAACCGCTGACCTTGACGCTGGCCCCGGCGGCATCGAGTTCCACGGGCAGTTCGGGGTTGACCCGGACCACCAGGCGCTGGTCCTTCCACGACTTGGCCCAGGCCAGCCCGCGCGGCAGGTCGGCGAAGGAGAATCCGCCTCCCCTCTCGCCGTCGCCGCTGAACGGGGTGTCCTGGCTCTCCACCACCAGGACGGTGCCCTCGCGGCGCACGGTGTGCTGGCCGGAGACGGCGACCTGGGTCACCGTGGCGTCGGCGACGATGTCGACCGAGCGGTAGGAGGCGTTGATCCGCACCGCGGTGGTGCCTTCGGTGAGGGCGGCGTCGGGAGTGCCCCAGGCGGGAGCCGGCTCGGGCTGGGGGGCCGCGCGGGGGGGCTCGCTCGTGGCCTTGGCCGCGTCGAGCAGCGGGAGCGCTTCCTCGGGGGTGAGTTCGCCGCCGGCGACCCGACGAAGGATCTCTTCGATCGTCATGTCCACGAAGTTAAACTCTCTCTTTCTAGATCGCAACCCTGAGTTTCATAATTGTGAAGCCGCGCGGAGCTGATCCCACAGTGCGGCGACGTGTTCGCGCTCCGTGGCCTCAGCGCCGATCGAGATCCTGACCATCCAGCGTCCGTCCAGCAGGGACGGCGTGACGAGGGCCCGCCCGGAGGCGTTGACCGCCTCGGCCCAGGCGAGGGTGTGCCGGTCCAGCGCGTGGCGGCTGGCGTCGTCCGCCCCGGCCAGCGCCGGCGGCTCGTGCCGCACGCACACCGTCTGCAGAGTGACCGGGGCCAGCACCCGCCAGTGCGGTTCGGCGGCGACCTGCGCGGCCAGCCACTGGGCGTTGGCCAGGTCGCGGCGCAGCCGGGCACGGATGGAGTCCAGGCCGTCCAGGCGTAGGTGGAACCAGAGCTTGAGCGCGCGGAAGCGCCGCCCGAGCGGGATGCCCCAGTCCCGGTACTGCACGACCTCGCCGTCCACGGCCGAGCGCAGGTAGGAGGGGTCGGTCGACATGACCCGGACCAGGTGTTCGACGTCGCGCACGTACAGCAGGGAGCAGTCCAGGATCGTGCCCATCCACTTGTGCGGGTTCCAGGAGAGCGAGTCGGCGCCGTCGACGCCGGCGAACATCGCGCGGCACTCGGGCAGCAGCATCGCCGAGCCGGCCATCGCCGCGTCGACGTGCACCCAGGCGCCGTGCCGCGCCGCGAGCGCGACGATCCGCGCGACCGGGTCGACCG
>JBAPWU010000440.1:0-6352 GCA_049283855.1 Kineosporiaceae bacterium | reverse complement strand
CCCCTACCGTGCCCGCCGCCGCCCCCGGCGCCACCACCGCAGTGATCACCTGGACGGCGCCCGCCTCCGACGGAGGCTCGCCGATCACCTCCTACACCGCTACCGCCACGCCCGGCGGCGCCACCTGCGCCGCGGCGTCCAGCCCGTGCACGCTCACCGGGCTGACCACCGGAACCACCTACGCCGTGGCCATCACGGCCACCAACGCTCTCGGCACCGGCCCGGCCAGCAGCGCGGTGAGCCTCACGCCCGCTGCTGCGGGCGCGCTCGGGGCGATGGGTGCCAACACCTACGGCCAGCTGGGCACGGACGCCGTGAACCTCACGGTGCCGGGACGAGTGGGCATCGCCACCACGTGGGCGAGCGTCGCCACGGGCGGCTCGCACAGCTGCGCCATCCGGTCCACGGGCACCCTGTGGTGCTGGGGCGACAACTTCGCGGGCCAGCTCGGACTCGGCGACACCACGGCCCGCACCGCTCCGGTCCAGGTCGGCGCGGCCACCACCTGGTCAGCGGTGACCGCCGGCACCGCCCACACCTGTGCCCGCCGGAGCGACGGCACCCTGTGGTGCTGGGGCCTCAACGGCGACGGCCAGCTCGGCGTCGCCGACACCGCCCCCCGGACCAGCCCGACCCAGGTCGGCACCGACACCACCTGGGCCACCCCCACCGCCGGCAGCAGCCACACGTGTGCCCGACGCACGGACGCCACCCTGTGGTGCTGGGGCCTGAACGCCTCCGGCCAGCTCGGCGTCGCCGACACCGCCGCCCGCACCAGCCCGACCCAGGTCGGCACCGGCACTACCTGGGCCGCCGCCGACGCCGGCGGCTTCCACACCTGTGCCACCCGCACCGACGGCACGCTGTGGTGCTGGGGCTACAACGGCGACGGCCAGCTCGGCCTGGGCGACACCGCCGGGCGGTTGATTCCAGCCCAGGTGGGCGCCGCCACCACCTGGAGCACCGCAGCCGCCGGGGACTGGCACACCTGCGCCACCCGCACCGACGCCACCCTGTGGTGCTGGGGCCTGAACAGCAACGGCCAGCTCGGCCAGGGCGACACCACCGGCCGGACCAGCCCGGCCCAGGTCGGCACCGGCACCACCTGGGCAACCCCCACGGCCGGCGCGTATCACACCTGCGTCAGGCGCACCGACGGCACCCTGTGGTGCTGGGGAGACAACGCCGGCGCCCAGCTCGGGCTGGGGGACACCACGGTCAGGACCAGCCCGGTCCAGGTCGATACCTCCACCGCCTGGGCGGCGCTCGGCGCCGGCGGCAGCCACACCTGCGCCGTGCGCACCGACGACACCGCGTGGTGCTGGGGATCGGGAGCGTCCGGCCAGACCGGCCGCGCCAATACCGTCGCGGTGACCCAGGTCGGCAGCGCCACCACCTGGACCGGCCTCGACACCGGCGGCACGCTCACCTGCAGCGTGCGCGCCAACGGAACCGCCTGGTGCTGGGGCGACCTCGTCGCCCTCACCACCCCGACCCAGATCGGCAGCGCGACCACCTGGGCCGGGATCGCCTCCGGCGGCGCCCACGCCTGCGCCACCCACACCGACGGAACCCTGTGGTGCGCGGGCCTGAACGGCAACGGCCAGCTCGGCCTCGGCGACACCACCACCCGGGTGGCCCCGGTGCAGGTCGGCACCGCCGCCACCTGGGCCATCCCCACGGCCGGCGGCAGCCACACCTGCGCCACCCGCACCGACGGAACCCTGTGGTGCTGGGGCCTGAACACCGACGGCCAGCTCGGCCTCGGCGACACCACCGCCCGGACCAGCCCCACCCAGGTCGGCACCTCCACCGCCTGGGCCACCGTCACCGCCGGGACGTCCCACACCTGCGCCCGGCGCACCGACGGCACGCTGTGGTGCTGGGGCCTGAACAGCAACGGCCAGCTCGGCCTCGGCGACACCACCACCCGGACCAGGCCCACCCAGGTCGGGGCGGGTACCACCTGGGCCACCCCCACGGCCGGCGGCGGCCACACCTGCGCCACCCGCACCGACGCCACCCTGTGGTGCTGGGGCCTGAACAGCGACGGCCAGCTCGGCCTCGCCGACACCACCGCCCGGACCAGCCCCACCCAGGTCGGCGCCGCCACCTGGGCCACCCCCAGCACCGGCGGCAGTCACACCTGCGCCACCCGCAGCAACGCCACCCTGTGGTGCTGGGGGTCGAACAGCGACGGCCAGCTCGGCCTGGGCGACACCACCGCCCGGACCAGCCCGGCCCAGGTCCCCGACATCCAGGCCAGTGACGTCGACGCCGGCGGGAACAGCACCCTGGTCGTCTACAGCCCCTGACCGCCCGGCTAGGGTCGGTCCATGCCACTGACCGGTGAGTACGAGCCCAACCCCGTCGGCTGGGTCCGTGACCAGATCGAGCGCTACCAGGCCTCCGGGGGCACCGAGGCGAACACGCTGCGCGACACCGGGATCCCGATCATCCTGATCACCGCCCGGGGGCGCCGCACCGGCACGCTGCGCACCTTCGCCCTGATGCGGGTCGAGCACGACGGCGAGTACGCGCTCATCGCCTCCAAGGGCGGCGCGCCCGAGCACCCGGTCTGGTACCACAACCTGGTCGCGGCCCCCGACCAGGTGATGATCCAGGACGGCCCGGCGCCGTTCGACGTCCACGTCCGGGAGGTGGACGGCGCCGAGCGCGCGACGTGGTGGGAGCGGGCCGTCGCGGTATTCCCGACCTACGCGGAGTACCAGGCCAAGACCGACCGCACCATTCCGGTCCTGGTGGCCAGCCGGGTCTGAGCCCGGTTCAGGAGCGGGACATCTGCTCCAGCATCCGAACACCGGTCGCGATCCGGTCGGCCGCCTGGGCCGCCTCGGTGACGCTGCTCGACACCGCGCCCACGACCGCGGACTGCTCGGCGACCGTGGCCGCCAGTGCACCGTTCTCCCGCTCCAGCTCGATCATGCCGGAGGAGATCTCCGCCACCCGGGCGACCGCGTCGTCCACCTCGCGCCCGATCTTGGCCAGGGTGCGCCCGATCGCCTCCGCGTGCGTGCCCGACTGCTGGGCCAGGGCCTTCACCTCCTGGGCGACGACGGCGAAACCCCTGCCCGCCTCCCCCGCCCGCGCGGACTCGATGGTCGCGTTGAGCGCGAGCAGGTTGGTCTGTTCGGCGATGCTCTGGATCACCCCGGACGCCGCCATGATCTGCTCGCTGGCCGCCGACAACCGGGTCATCACCCCGCTCGCACCCTGAGCCATCGTCGCCACATGAGAGGTGATGCCATCGGTGCGCCGCGCGGTCTGCGCCACCTCGGCCAGGGAGGCGGCGATCCGGTCGACGGCCTCGGCCACCGTCCTGGTCTGTTCGCTCACCCCGGTCGCGGCGTGGGTGAGGTCAGCCGACCGTTGCGCGAGCTCACCCCGGCGCTGCTCCCGGTCCAGGAGGGTGGCCTCGATCTCGACCGCACGCTCGCGCTCGGCGGACTCCCGCTCGAGGCAGGCCCGGTCCTCGAGCCGGGCCGTCGCCCGGTGGGCGTCGACCGCGTCCAGGACCGCGCGGTCGAGTCGCGCCCGCAGCCCGTGCATCAGAGCGGCCAGGCCACCGAGCAGCGGCAGCGCCGCCAGACCGGTCCACAGGCCGGTCTGCCATCCCTGCGCGTTCACCATCGCGGCGGCGATGACCAGTGACCCCAGCACGCTGACGACAGCGATGTCGACCCAGTCGGCGGCGATCCCGGTCCAGATGAACAGCAGGGTCGCGGTGGTGCAGACGATCATCTCGACGCCTCGGCTGGCCAGGGCGAGCGGGGCGAGGACGCCGCAGGCCAGGTAGGGCATGCTGCGCGGCAGCGCCGCGGGCACCCGGGCCCAGTCCACCCGCCGGATCGAGCCGCCGAAGACCATCGCGACGATGCCGCCGCCGATCCACCACCCGGTCCCACGGGTGGCCAGGAGCAGCCCGCCGAGGAGGAAGGTCAGTCCCGCCGCGAGCCAGAGCGGCCCGAGCATCGGGCCGGTCACGCGGAAGTCCCGGCCGCCCCCTCCTCGCTCGCCGATCTGGCCGCTGCCCACGATTGCTGATCGGCAGGTCCCGGGACCGCCTTGACCCGCTGCCGGGCGGGCCGGCGGGGCGCCATGGTCATCCCCGGTCGAGCAGGCGGTCCAGTGCGGTCAGTGTGCTCACGGTGTCCACGTGGTGGATCGCCCGGATGCCCAGGGCGGCCGCTGCCTCGACGTTCTCGATCCGGTCGTCGACGAACGCCGCCTCGTCCGGCGCGCACCCGATCGCGTCGAGGGTGTACCGGAACACGCCGGGGTCCGGCTTGGCCATCCCGACCTCGTGCGAGTACACGATCGGGTCGAAGTCGTCGGCGAAGCCGAGCCGGCGGGCCTCCTCGCGGCGGGCGCCGTCCATCGAGTTGCTCAGGATCGCCGTGATCACAGCCGGTCGCAGCCTGCGTGCGTAGTCACGCACCACCTCGTTCGAGGTGCCGCAGTACCAGTCCCACAGGTCCGCCATCCACGCGGCCACCTGCTCGTCGGTCAGGTCGAACTCCCGGGCCAGCCCGTCCGCGACGTCCCGCTCGCCCAGGGTCCCCGTGGCCGTGGCGACGGGGTCGATCGCGGCCACCACCTCGAGCAGGTGCTCCAGGGGGACCCCGCTGCGGTCGTGCCAGCGCTCGAGCAGCCTGTCCACGGGCTCCTCGTGCACGAGAAGGGATCCCACGTCGAAGATGACCGCACGAATCGCCACGCCACGAGCCTAACCCTCAGCGGGCGACGAAGCCGAGCAGATCGTGCCTAGTCAGCACTCCCACCGGCTTGCCGTCGTCCACCACCATGAGCGCGTCGGCGGCCTGCAGGGCCCGGCGCGCCATCTCCACCGGTTCACCCGCGCCGACCAGCGGCAGCGGCGCGGCCATGTGCCGCTCGACCCGGTCGGCGAGGGCGCCCCGGCCGGTGAACACGGCGTCCAGCAGGTCGCGCTCGTTGACCGACCCGGCCACCTCCCCGGCCATCACCGGCGGCTCGGCCTTGACCACCGGCATCTGCGAGACGTGGTACTCGCGCAGGATCGAGATGGCGTCGCGCACGGTCTCCCCCGGGTGGGTGTGCACCAGCGCGGGCATGTCCCCCGCCTTGGCCCGCAGCACGTCGCCGACGGTGGCCGCGCCGTCCGCCCGGATGAACCCGTAGGAGGCCATCCACTCGTCGTTGAAGATCTTCGACAGGTAGCCGCGCCCGCCGTCGGGCAGCAGCACCACGACCACGCCGTCCGGCCCTGCGGTCCTGGCCACCTCCAGCGCGGCGACCACGGCCATGCCGCAGGAGCCGCCGACCAGGAGCCCCTCCTCCCGGGCCAGCCGACGGGTCATCGCGAACGAGTCGGCGTCCGAGACCGCAATGATCTCGTCCGGGATCGCGGGGTCGTAGGCGGCCGGCCAGAAGTCCTCACCGACTCCCTCGACCAGGTAGGGGCGACCGGTTCCGCCCGAGTAGACCGAGCCCTCCGGGTCCACCCCGACCACCCGGACCGGCCCCGAGGCGCGGCTCGCCGAGACCTCCTTCAGGTAGCGGCCGGTGCCGGTGATGGTGCCGCCGGTGCCGACCCCTGCCACGAAGTGGGTGATCTTTCCGACGGTGTCCCGCCAGATCTCCGGACCGGTGCTGCGGTAGTGGCTGGCCGGGCCCTCGGGGTTGGAGTACTGGTCGGGCTTCCAGGCACCCTCGATCTCCTGGGTGAGCCGATCCGAGACCGAGTAGTAGGAGTCGGGGTGTTCGGGGGCCACCGCGGTCGGGCAGACCACCACCTCGGCGCCGTAGGCGGCCATCACGTTGCGCTTGTCCGGGCTGACCTTGTCCGGGCAGACGAACACACACCGGTAGCCGCGCTGCTGCGCGACCAGGGCCAGCCCGACGCCGGTGTTGCCCGACGTGGGCTCGACGATGGTGCCGCCGGGTCGCAACCGGCCGTCGGCCTCGGCGGCATCGATCATCCGCACCGCGATCCGGTCCTTCACCGATCCGCCCGGGTTGAGGTACTCGACCTTGGCCAGCACCGTCGCCTCGAGGCCCTCGGTCACCCGGTTGAGCCGCACCAGCGGTGTGTCACCTATCAGGTCGACGACGGAGTCGGCGAACCTCATCTCGCTCGGCATGGCGCACATCCTGGCAGAGCGCGCCGCCCGGACCGCTCGAGTGGCGGGCACCAACGACCGGCACCAGGACGTTACGGTGGGAGAGACCCAAGATCACACCCGGAGGGAACGGGCCCGATGAGCCGCATCCGGCAGGCCCGGCGGATCGCCGCCGCTGCGGCGTTCGGCGGCGGCGGCCTGGCCGGGCTCGGCGCGGCGGGGGTCGGGGT
>JBAPWU010000439.1:0-1812 GCA_049283855.1 Kineosporiaceae bacterium | reverse complement strand
GCGCACTGGCACGCGGCGAGCGGCGGCGCCTTCCACCCGGCCTGTGCCGAGCTGCGCCGGCACTGGCTCCGGGCCGTCGAGTCACAGCGCCTGCCCGCCCGGGACCTGGTGCAGCGCACGGCCGATGACCTGCGGGTGCTGCCCTTCCGCATCCACGACGACGGTTCGGCGCTCACCGTCGAGCAGGTGGGCGACTGCACCGGCGTCGATCTGAACGCCGTGGCCAAGGGCTACATCGTCGATGCCGCGGTGGCCTGCGCCCGCGGGGCCGCGGAGGTCGACTGGGTCACGGTCAACGCCGGCGGGGATCTGCGCCACAGCGGCAGCGGTGAGATCACGGTCGGCGTCGAGGACCCGCACCGCCCCTACGACAACGCTCCGGCGCCCATCCGGGTCAGACTGGCCGACGCGGCCCTGGCCACCAGCGGCTCGGCCCGTCGGGGATTCCGGATCGGCGGCGTCCACCTCGGCCACGTGATCGACCCGCGCACCGGGTGGCCGGTGACGCACACCGCCTCGGCCAGCGTGCTGGCGCCGACCGCCATGACGGCGGACGCCGCGGCGACCGTCGCCATGGTGCTGTCGCCCCAGGACGCGACGGCCTTCGCCGACACCCTCGGCCTGGCCGCCCTGGTGATCGGGGCGGACGCCGCCAGGCACAGCTCCGCCCACTGGCCGGGCTGACCGGACCGCTACATGCTCAGGGCGACTACATGCTCAGGGCGACTACATGCTCAGGGCGACCAGGGCGACGGCCACGATCGAACCGAGCCCGCCGAGCAGAAGGGCCAGTCGGCGGGTGCGCTTGAGCGTCAGTTGCAGGGCGATCCCGGTCACCGACATGAGCACCAGCAGCCCCGCGGTGATATCGATGATCCACTTCCACGCCGCGCTGGTGTGCCGGCCCTTGTGCAGGTCGTTGAACACCGCCACCACGCCGCTCTTCTGGCTGGTCAGCGAGTAGCTGCGGTCGGCGAGCTGGAACTGCACGTCGGCGGCGTAGCCCGGCCCGCGGTAGCTGATCGAACCCTCGCCGTTCTGGCTGCTGTGGTCGGTGACCTCACCGGTGACGTGCTGGGTGGCACGCAGGTACTCGCTGATCGCGAGGAAGTCGATGCCACCGTTGGTGATCGCGGTCTCCGGCAGGGTGCCGCGAGCCGTCGCCGTGACCGGCGGCTGACCGAAGGTCCAGGTGGGGTGATTGAGCGTGATGCCGGTGAGGGAGAAGAACAGCACGATCAGCAGACTGGTCATCGAGGTCCACATGTGCAGCCGGCGCCACCACCGCTGGCCGACGTTGCGCTGGCGGCGGACCCGCGACCGGGTGGCGACCTCGGCGGCCATGCTCAGACCGTGTACTTCGCCGAGGCCGCGGTGAGCTCGCCGTTGGGCTTCATCGCCCTCTCGACCGGGTCGGTCCCCAACGTCATCGGCTCGCGGATCAGCTCGTACGGGCCGTGCTCGCGGGCGCCCTCGATGCAGACGAAGTACGTGCCCGCGCGCACCTTCGTGCCTTCGCGGCCCTTGCCGTCCCATCGGACCGTGTAGGACCCGGCGACCCGGGTGGCACCGGTGTTGGTCTCGTACCCGCCGGAGACGGTGTACCAGCGCTTCAGCTCACCCAGCCACCGCTCGTTCTGCTGCATGTGCCACAGCGAGACGGTGCTGACCAGTTCCTCGTTGGTGTCCTCGATCCAGACGGCGAGGTACGGATTGCGGGCCGGACCCGGACCCGCCGAGTCCGCCCCCGCGGTGAAGGTGAAGTCGATCGTCATGGCGGCCGAGGCGGGAAGGGGCGCGCCGCCCACGGAC
>JBAPWU010000438.1:0-3495 GCA_049283855.1 Kineosporiaceae bacterium | reverse complement strand
GGCGCGCAGCGCGGCCAGGTCGGCCGGCTCGACCAGGACGGCGTCCGCCACCCGTGCGGGCAGGGACACGGCGTCCGTCGGGGAGGTGGGGGTCATCGGGGGGCTCCTTCGGTGCCGGGAAACGTGGCGCGCAGGGTGCGGATGCCGTCGTGGGCGGCACGGCGGGCGGCGTCGGTGCTGCCGCCGAGGATCTCGGCGACCTCCTTGAAGGCCAGCCCGCCGAGGTAGTGGTAGGCGATCGACTGGCGCTGCTTGTCGGGCAACCGCGCGACGGCCTGCCAGACCTCCGGGTGGCCGTCGGGGGTATCGGGGCCGGGCCGGTCGGGCACCTCGGCGATCGGGACCGCATGCCGGGCGGCCCGGCGGACGACGTCGATCGCCTTGCGGTGCGCGATGGTGACCAGCCAGGCCTCGAGATTGGCTCCGGCCGGCAGGTCGGAGTAGGCGGTGAGCGCGGCCAGGAAGGTCTCCGACCAGGCGTCGTCCGCCTCGGTGGGGCCGAGGACCGCACGGCAGACCCGCAGCACCATCGCGCCGTGCGCGACGACGACCTGCTCGAACGGAACACGGGTGGTCACCGGGGCCTCCAGGGGCTGACGCTGTCACCGGGTAGACGCACCCGGACACCGGAACGTGAGATCTCCCGGGGGGCAGCCTGCCACGCGGGTGGCGCCGGTAGCGTTCGGCGGATGCTGATCGAGCGACTCGCCGACGACGGCTTCGACGTCGCCGTCCCCGGCCTGGCCGAGGTGCTGATCGACTGCACGGACGGCGGGGCGAGCGTCGGCTTCCTGCTGCCGCTCGGGCCGCAGGAGGCGCGGGCGTTCTGGATCGACGCGCTCGGCGGCCCCGGGCACACCACGTGGGTGGCTCGCGATCACGACGGGCGGATCGTGGGCTGCGTGCAGTTGCGCCGGGCCATGCTGCCGAATTCCGCCCACCGGGCCGAGGTCGGCAAGCTGCTGGTGCACCGCCGGGCGCGGGGGCGCGGGGTGGCCCGGGCGCTGATGGCCGAGCTGGAGACCACCGCCCGCGCCGAGGGGCTGACCCTCCTGCTGCTCGACACCGAGACCGGCAGCCCGGCCGAGTCCTTGTACCGCAGCCTCGGCTGGCAGGTGATCGGCGTCGTCCGCGACCACGCCGCCCTGCCCAGCGGGCAGCTGGCCCCGACCACCTTCCTGAGCCGCCACCTTGGCTGAGGCACGGCCATCCGTTGATGCCTCGGCATGAACAAGACTGACGCTATGCTGTCAGGATGCGTACCACGGTGACCCTCGACCCGGATACCGAGCAGATCGTGCGGGCGCGCATGGCCGAGCGCGGCGTCTCGTTCAAGCAGGCGCTCAACGACGCCATCCGGGACGGCGTGCCCGTGCAGCGCGAACCAGTCGCTCCTCCGACGCGCACCGCCTCGCTGGGCGTGCCGGCGGTCAACCTCGACAAGGCACTCCAGCTCGCCGCCGAGTTGGAGGACGAGGAACTGGTGCGCAAGCTGCGCAGGCGCGCGTGAAGATCGTCGATCCCAATGTGTTGATCTATGCGGTCAACCAGGAGAGCGAGGAGCACGAGGCGGCTCGGCACTGGCTGGACTCCGCGCTCACCGGAGGAGCCCGCGTCGGGTTCGCCTGGGTTGCCCTGCTCGCCTTCGTGAGACTCACGACCAAGCCAGGGCTGTTTCCACGGCCGCTGGCACCAGGGCAGGCGATGGCCCAGGTCGAGGACTGGCTCGCCGCACCAGGGGCCCAGATCGTCGCGCCGACCGCACGCCATCCGCAGATCCTGGCCGAACTCATCGAGCACGTCGGAACCGGGGGGAATCTGGTGACCGACGCGCACCTGGCCGCGCTCGCGCGCGAACACCGCGCCGAGATCGTCTCCTACGACAGGGATTTCGAGCGGTTTCCCGGAGTGACCTGCCAAAGACCAGGACGCTGAAGCACGCTGGGATCGTGCACGCGGAGCTGAGCCGGCTGATCGCCCTGCCGGGGCATGCCGACCGGGTGGTGATCGACCTGCCGAGCGGCTCCGCCGCCGCCCGGTCACGGAGGCGTCACGCCGGCCGCCGCCTGGGGATGTCCGGATGCGCGCCGTCGCCCTACCCTGGACTCCTGCCCAGGGAGGACGCGCCATGACGACGTCGAGCGAGCCCACGGACGACGCCCGGCTGCCCGCGCTGCTGGAGCGGATCCGCGCCAAGTCGGCGGAGGTCGACCTCTACCTCGGCGCCACTGGCAGGCGCCAGCGGCTCCTGGCCAACCTGACGATCGTGGCCGGCACCGCCGCCGCGGCCCTCACCGCCGCTCCGGCCCTCGGCGGGGAGTCGGTGACCGACTGGCTCACCACCACCTTCTCGATGAGTGTGGAGTCGTGGCGGGTGCTGTGTGCGCTGGCGTCGGTGTGCTCGGTGGCGGCGACCCTGGCCACCCAGCTGCACAAGTCGCACGCCTACGACGAGAACATCCTTCGGGCGCAAGGGGTCCGGGCCAATCTGGAGATCATCGACGTCAGCCTGACCTCCGGGCTGGTCAGCCCCAAGGAGGCGACGACGCAGTTCCTGCAGACCATCGAGAAGGCCTCCTTCATCGACGTCCGCTGACCACGCCGGACGTCGGCTGCGCCCCACTGCGTGAGCCGAGGGTCACCAGCGGGCCGATCTCGAGCCTGTGAGTCTGCTCAAGCTGTCGCAGCGACGGGAGGGCGCATGAGCCAGGTCTCGCTGACCCGGCGGCTGGGAGTGGCCGACGCGGCGGTGATCGGCCTGGGCTCGATGGTCGGCGCCGGCATCTTCGCGGCCCTGGGGCCGGCGGCCCGGGCGGCCGGATCGGGGCTGCTGCTCGGGCTGGGGGTGGCGGCGGTCGTGGCCTACTGCAACGCGACGTCGTCCGCCCGGCTGGCCGCCCGCTACCCGTCGTCCGGCGGTACCTATGTCTACGGGCGGGAGCGGCTGGGCGCGTTCTGGGGCTACCTGGCCGGGTGGGGCTTCGTGGTCGGCAAGACCGCCTCCTGCACGGCGATGGCCCTGACCGTCGGCGCCTACGTGTGGCCGGGGCAGGGACGGGCGGTGGCGGTCGCTGTGGTGCTCGCCCTGACCGCGGTGAACTACGCCGGGGTGCAGAAGACCGTGTGGCTGACCCGGTCAATCGTGGCCGTGGTGCTGGTGGTGCTTGCCGGCGTCGTCCTGATCTGTGTGTCGAGCGGACAGGCGCGGGCGGCGCGGCTGGACGTCGCCGTGGACGTCTCGCCGGGCGGCGTGCTGCAGGCGGCGGGGCTGCTGTTCTTCGCCTTCGCCGGATACGCGCGGATCGCCACCCTCGGCGAGGAGGTGCGCGACCCGGCGCACACCATTCCGCGGGCGATCCCGCTCGCGTTGGGCCTCGCACTGGTCGTGTACGCGGCCGTGGCGGTCGCGGTGCTGTCGGTGCTCGGCGCCGACGTGCTGGGGCGTGCGGGGGCTCCACTGGCCGAGGCGGTGCGGTCGTCCGGGGCCTCGTGGGC
>JBAPWU010000437.1:0-3975 GCA_049283855.1 Kineosporiaceae bacterium | reverse complement strand
GGCTCAGCAGCACCCTGGACCAGCCGAGGGCCGGCGACCCCGGGCCGGTCCTCGGGGCCGCGGCCGCGGCGGCATCCGACGCCACCGACGCCCTGGATCAGCTTCTGGCCGCCCGGATCGACCGGCTGGCCGCGCAACGCACCCTGACCCTGATGATCACCATCGGCTGCTACCTGCTGGCGGTCTGGCTGGCCGCGGCGGTCTGGTGGCGGACCCGGACCGACGTGCGGCTGACGCTGGCCGGGGTCACCGCGATCGCCGGTGGTGACCTGGTCGAACGGCCGCTGCCGGATGGACGCGACGAGTTCGGCGACGTCGGCCGCGCCCTGACCAGAGCCCGCGGGCAGCTGGCGGCCCAGTCCGATCAGCTGCGGCAGTCGCAGCAGGAGCGTGAGGAGGCCCAGCAGGCCGCCTTCCTGCAGCAGCAGTCCACCGAGCACCGGGCCAACGCCCGCGCCCAGGAGATGCTCGGCGCCACCTCGAGCTCGGTGGTCACCGATCTCGAGGACGTCGTGAGCCACGTCCACAGCGTGCGGGACTCGGCCGGGACCATCGACGAGCAGGTCACCCGCGCCGGCACGATCACCCGCACCGTGGTCGAGCAGGCTCAGGAGGTCGACCGGGTGGTCGCAGCCCTCGGGGACAGCCTGCGGCAGGTCGCCGGAATGGCCCAGTTGATCGCCGGGGTCGCCGCCCAGACCAAGCTGCTCGCCCTGAACGCCACGATCGAGGCCGCGCGGGCGGGTGAGGCCGGACACGGGTTCAGCGTGGTGGCCAACGAGGTCAAGGAACTGGCCATGGCCACCGCCCGGTCCACCGGCGAGATCACCAGCATCATCGCCTCCCTGGAGGCCGACGCCGCCGCGGTGTCCAAGGCCATCCTCGGCATGAGCCGCGGGATCGGAGGGGTCGAGGAGGCCACCGGCGGGCTGCGCGACGTGGCCGCCGGTCAGCGCGCCCTGGTCGAGCGCCTCGACCGGGCGGTCGGGGAGACCATCACCAAGGTCCAGGACATGGCCTCGCTGACCAGCCAGTTGGAGACCGAGGAGGTCAGGGTCTAGAGCTCGCCGACGGCGAACAGGGCCGGCACCCCGCCGGTGTGCCAGAACACGATCGGCCCGGGCCGGTCGCTGTCGCAGACGGCGTGAAACGCCTTGGCGCTGTACACGGGATCGAGGATCACCCCCTCCGTGCGGGCCAGCAGCCGCAGGGCTGCTCCCGACCCGGGCGACGGCGCCGCGTACCCCGGGCCGAGGTACGCCTCGAGCACGGTCGGCGCCGCCTGGGCGTCTCGCCAGATCCCGGCGACGCCGAGCAGGTCCGCGGTCCGCGTGGCCAGGCCGGCCACCGTGTCCGCGAGGGAGTCGCTGATCCTCGCGACGTCCACGCCGATCACCTGGGGTGCCACGCCGTCCAGTAGCGCGCCGGCCAGCACCGCCCCCAGGTGCAGCCCCGCCTGGGTGCCGGCCGAGGACGAGGCGTGGAACACCGCGGACGGCGCCAGCCCGTGCTCCGCGCACTGCACCACGAGCTCGAGGTAGGCTGCCACGAAGGCGGCCGTCCCGATCGGGACGGAGCCGCCGACCGGGATCGCGAATACGCGCCGGCCGGCTCCCTGCAGGTGCGCGGTGACCTCCGCGGACGCGGCGGCGAGCCCCTGCCAGTCGTGCGTCCCGGCCCAGTGCAGGGTCGCCCCCATCAGCTCGTCGAGCAGCAGGTTGCCCGACGGCGTCTCCGGCGCGTGACCGCCCAGCACCAGATGGCAATCCAGCTGCAGCCTCGCCGCGACTGCGGCCACGGTGCGCGCGTGGTTGGACTGCGGGGCTCCCACACTGACCAGGGTGTCCGCCCCGGCGTCCCGGGCCTGCGCGGCGAGGAGCTCCAGCTTGCGGATCTTGTTCCCGCCCAGCCCGGTGCCGGTCAGGTCGTCGCGCTTGAGCCAGATCTCCCGGCCCAGGGCGGCGGACACCCGCGGGGCGTGGTGCAGCGGGGTCGGCAGCACCGCCAGCCGCTCGCGTCCGGCCATCAGCTCGGCCAGCGGCCGCAGGACTGGGTGCGCGGCAGCCGGTCCGGCACCGATCCAGTGGCTGGATGATCTCGACCCGTACGCTGCGTCGCTCATGGCTCACCCCTCAGATCCAGCTTCGCAGCCACATCCGATTGAGCCACTGGGCATGCGAGATCAGCTGGTCCGACAGCACGGGGTAGAACCAGGCGAAGGCCAGGACGGCCAGCAGCACGATCGACCCGGCGACGGCCGCCCCGGTGAGTCGTCGGTCGGCCGAGGCGTCCTCGGGCCCCAGGAGCAGCCCCAGGCAGAAGGTCAGGGCCAGCACCACGTAGGGCACGAACGCCACCGCGTAGAACGTGTAGATGGTGCGCTCGGCGTAGATGAACCAGGGCAGATAGCCGCCGGCCAGCCCGGCCAGGATCGCCCCGGCCCGCCAGTCCCGCCCGAGCAGCCACACGATGACCAGCACGGCGATCGCGATCGTGCCGCCCCACCAGATCACCGGGTTGCCGAGATCGGTCACCGCGCGCGAGCACTGCGTGAAGCGGCACCCGCGCTCGCCCAGGGTGTAGCCGCGGTAGTCGAAGGCCGTCGGGCGGCCCAGCACCAGCCACGACCACGGGTGGGACTGGTAGTCGTGCGGGGTGTGCAGGGTGGTGTTGAAGTTCCACATCTGCTGGTGGTAGTTCCACAGCGACCGGAGGGCGTCCGGCACCATCCCGGCGAGCCCGTCGGCGGGGTTCTTGGCCGCCCAGTGCCGATTGAAGGCGTCGGTGCTGCGGAACCAGCCGACCCACGATCCGAGGTAGACCACGACCATCACCGGCACGATGTGCACGAAGCCGCTGACGCCGTCGCGCACCAGCCCGGTCACCAGCCAGTGCCGGGTGCCCGCCGCCCGCCGCGCGGCGACGTCCCACAGCACGCTGGCCAGGCCGAACGCGGCGGCGAAGAACAGCCCCGACCACTTGGTGGCGATGCACAGCCCCAGGCACAGCCCGGCGGCCACCCGCCACCACCGCACGCGACGTCGTCCGCCCGCGCGGGCGTGGTCCCGGTCGATCAGCAGGCAGCCGAAGGCGGCCAGGGCCCAGACCATGACGAAGATGTCGAGCAGGCCGACCCGGCTGTGCACGAAGTGCTGACCGTCGACGGCCAGCAGCAGGGCGGCCGTGGCCCCGAGCAGGGTCGAGCCGAACAGGCGACGGGCGATCCGGCCGAGGATCAGGATCGACACGGTGCCGGCCAGGGCCGAGGCGAACCGCCACCCCCACGGGCTGGTGCTGCCGAACAGCAGCTCGCCGAGGGCGATCATCCACTTGCCACCCGGCGGGTGGACGACGAAGTTCGGCGTGGCGCCCCACACGTCCGTGGTGCCGGCGTTCCACAGCCTGTCGGCCTCGCCGCCCTGACTGAGCTCGGTCCGCACCGCCAGCTCATGGCCGCGGGCGAGATAGGCGGCGGCATCCTTGACGTAGTACGTCTCGTCGAACACCAGCCACGGTGGGCGGTCCAGGCTCCAGAACCGCAGGGCCCCGCCGACCAGGGCGACGGCCAGCGGCGCGAGCCACCCCCACGCCCGCTCGCCGGGTCGGCGCGCCCAGCGGTGGATGAGGGCGACCGCCGCCGCCACCGGCTGAGCCATCCCACCCCCTCCGCCGGCCTCCGCCGGCGCCGAACCTCGTGGGTGAGCCTAGTGATCCCCCGCCGGCGGGTGCGCGCCGTCCGGTCACGATCATCCCTTCCGGTCACGATCATCGCGCGGGTGGGCGATGATCTGGCGGTGACCAGCGACTCGAGCACCGGCCGGCTGGTGCTGGCGGCCACCCCGATCGGTGATCCGGACGACGCCCCGCCGCGGCTGCGCACCCTGCTCGCCACCGCGGACGTGATCGCCGCCGAGGACACCCGGCGGCTGCGCAGGCTCGCCGCCGCCCTCGGGATCACCCCGGCGGGGCGGGTGG
>JBAPWU010000436.1:0-4529 GCA_049283855.1 Kineosporiaceae bacterium | reverse complement strand
GGCCAACGCCGCGGCCCAGGCGGCGGCACAACGCCTGGCCCGCAAGGAGATGACCCGGATCGAGCGTCAGCTCTCGCGCCTGGCGGGCCAGGAGCAGGCCCTGCACGCACGGATGGCCGAGCAGTCCGGCGATCACACGGCGCTGATGGCCCTCGACGTCACGCTGCGCGCCCTGCACGCCGAACGTGCTGCGCTCGAGGAGGAGTGGCTCACCGCCGCCGAGCTCGCCGGCTGAGCCGGGAGGGGTCAGGGGGTCTGGTCGAGGCGCAGGGCCAGGCGGCGCAGGAGTGCGGCCAGGTCCGCCCGGGAGCCGGCGTCGAGGCCGGACAGGATGGTGCGCTCGCGCTGCAGCAGGGTGGCCAGCGCCGCGTCGACGGCGCTGCGCCCGGCATCGGTGAGGGTGACCAGGACGCCGCGGCCGTCGTCCGGGTCGGGGGCGCGCAGCACCAGCCGGCGGGCCTGGAGCCGGTCGATCCGGTTGGTCATCGTGCCGCTGGTCACCATCGTCTCGGCGGCCAGCTGGCCGGGGGAGAGCAGGTAGGGCTCCCCCGAGCGGCGCAACGCCGCCAGGACGTCGAACTCCCAGGTCTCCAGGTCGTGCTCGGCGAAGGCGGCGGCCCGGTGCCGGTCCAGGTGCCGGGCCAGGCGGGTCACCCGGGAGAGCACCTCCAGCGGGCCGACGTCGAGGTCGGCGCGCTCGCGCCGCCAGGCGGCGACGATCCGGTCCACCTCGTCGGTGCCCTCCTGGCCGGGCCGCACCCGGCCGGGGATGAGCTGGTCGCTCACGGGGCGGTGACCGTGACCCCGAGGGCGGGCCTGCGCTCCAGCCCGGACAGACCGTTCCAGGCCAGATTGACCAGGTGAGCCGCGACGTCCGCCTTCTTCGCCTTGCGATGGTCGAGCCAGTACTGCCCGGTCAGCGCGACCATGCCGACCAGCATCTGGGCGTAGAGGGGGGCTGCCTTGGCGTCCAGCCCGCGCCGGGAGAACTCGTCCGCCAGCAGGTACTCGACCTGCCCCGCGACGTCGCTGATCAGGGAGGCGAAGGTGCCGGTGGACTGGGTGACCGGCGAGTCGCGGACCAGGATCCGGAAGCCGTCGGCCGAGCTCTCGATATAGCCGAGCAGGGCCAGAGCGGCGTTCTCCAGCAGCACCCGCGGATGCCCGTCGGTGGACAGCGACGCGGTGATGGCGGCCAGGAGGGCCTGGATCTCGCGGTCGACGACGACCGCGTACAGGCCCTCCTTGCCGCCGAAGTGTTCGTACACCACGGGTTTGGAGACCTGCGCGGTGGCGGCGATCTCCTCCACGCTGGTGCCTTCGAACCCCTTCTCGGCGAACAGCTTCCGCCCCACGTCGAGCAGCTGCTCGCGCCGCTGCTTGCCGGTCATCCGGGCCCGCCGTCCGGAGTAGGGCTCACGGCGCGGGACGGTGCGTCCGGTATCTCGGGGGGTCGAGGTCACCGGCCCATCATGCACGCTTGGCGTCGAGTCGATCGGGGCGCGGCCAGCGCACGTCGCTCGCCCAGCCCAGCTTCTCGAAGATCCAGATCAGCCGGGCGCTCGAGTCGAGTTGCCCGCGCAGCACCCCGTGCCGGGCGCTGGTCGGGTCGGCATGGTGCAGGTTGTGCCAGGACTCGCCGAAGGAGGGGATGGCCAGCCACCACACGTTCACCGAGCGGTCGCGGCTGGTGAACGGGGTCGAGCCGATCGCGTGACAGATCGAGTTGATCGACCAGGTGACGTGGTGGAGCAGCGAGATCCGCACCAGGCTGCCCCAGAAGAACGCGGTCAGCGCGCCCTGCCAGGACCAGGTGAGCAGCCCGCCGAGCACCGGCGGAAGGCCCAGGGTGAGGGCGACGATGGCCGGGAAGGCCCGGGACACGCGCATCACGTCCTTGTCCGCGAGCAGGTCCGGGGTGTACTTGCGGGGATTGGTCTGCTCCAGGTTGAACAGCCAGCCGATGTGCGCATAGACCAGGCCCTTGAGCAGCGCCGGCACGCTCTCGCCGTAGCGCCACGGCGAGTGCGGGTCGCCCTCGCGGTCGCTGAAGGCGTGGTGGCGGCGGTGGTCGGAGACCCACCGCACGACCGGCCCCTCGATCGCCAGCGAGCCGGCGACGGCCAGGGCGATCTTCAGCGCCCGGTTGGTCTTGAACGAGCCGTGGGTGAAGTAGCGGTGGAATCCGACCGTGATCCCCAGTCCGGTGATCACGTACATGACCAGGGCGATCCCCAGGTCGAGCCAGCTGACCATGCCCCAGCGGAAGGCCATCGGGACCGCGGCCAGCACGGCCAGGAACGGGACCGTGATGAACAGGGTGAGCATCACCTGGTCGAGGCGGGTCTTGCGCACGTGGTCCAGATGGGGTTCGACCGTGCGGGTGGCGGCGGCGTTCCAGCCGGCCCGCGTCTGGGCCGGCGGGGTCGAGGCGGACGGCGTGGTGACGCCGGTCAGGGGAGCGGTCATGGAGTGGGTACCTCGTCGTGATCGTCGGTGGGGAGGTCGGGCGGGGCAGGGCGGGGCAGGGCCGGGTCGGAGGAGGTGCGCCGCGCAGGGGCCGGTATCGGACGCCGACACCGGCTCTTGCTACGCAACCGTAACCTACGCAACCGTAGGTATCCAGTGTCCCGCCCGGTCCACCGGGCCGACGTCCCTCGGCCCGGGCAGGGCCGGTCCGGGGGTGCGCGCCACGCTGCGGCACGGTGCGGCACGGTGCGGCACGGCGCGGCACGGCGCGGCACGGTGCAGGAGTGCGCGCGGGGGTCCCCGGAGGCGGCACACTGGTATGCCGACGCGCACCCGTACCCGCGCGATCCGCCCTGGTGTAACGGCAGCACACAGGCCTTTGGAGCCTTGAAGTCCCTGTTCGAATCAGGGGGGCGGAGCCCACGTTGACGCGCGTCATGCTCCGCCGGGCCGTCGTTCGCCCGCCCGATTCCGCCCTCTGCGACGGCCCCGCGGAGCATCGGCGCAGGCAGGGGGATCGGTGACTCGGGGGTGGTGGTGGTCATCGATGGCTAGGATCGCCCTGCCGACCCTGACCGGGTGCCGAGGAGGCAGTCCGCGTGAGCCAGCCGTGATCCAGCCCGAGTTCCACTCCGAGATCCAGCCCGAGTTCCACTCCGAGATCCAGCCCGTGAGCCAGCCGTGAGCCAGCCCGAGACCGAGCGCCGCCCCGCCGCAGTCGTCGTCCTCGCCGCCGGGGAGGGCACGCGCATGCGGTCGGCCACACCCAAGGTCCTGCACCGCATCGGTGGCCGATCGCTGCTCGGCCACGCGATGGCTGCCGCCCGCACGCTCGATCCCGATCACCTGGTGGTGGTCGTCCGGCATGAGCGCGACCTGGTCGCCGCGCATGTGGAGACGGTCGACCCGGGCGCCGTGATCGCCGACCAGGACGAGATCAAGGGCACCGGACGCGCGGTCGCCTGTGGCCTGCAGGCCCTGGCGCCGCGGCTGAGCGGGCCGCTGGCCGGCACCGTGGTGGTCACCTACGGCGATGTGCCGCTGCTGACCGGCACCACCCTGACCGAGCTGGTCGCCCGGCACGTGGCCACCGCCAGCGCGGTCACCGTGCTCACCGCCGACGTGCCCGACCCGGCCGGGTACGGCCGGGTGCTGCGCGATGCCCACGGCGAGGTCGTAGGCATCGTCGAGCACAAGGACGCCGACGAGGCGCAGCGCGCCGTCCGCGAGATCAACTCCGGGATCTACGCCTTCGACGCCGAGGTGCTCACCGACGCGCTGGGCCGGCTGACCACCGACAACGCCCAGGGTGAGATGTATCTCACCGACGTGCTGAGCATCGCCCGGGACGACGGGCGCCCGGTCGGCGCCCTGCGCACCGACGACGAGATGCAGGTCGAGGGGGTCAACGACCGGGTCCAGCTGGCCGCCCTGGGCCGCGAGCTCAACGCCCGGGTGCTCGACGCCTGGATGCGCGCCGGGGTGAGCGTGATCGACCCGGCCACGACCTGGGTCGATGTCACCGTCACCCTGGACCGCGACGTCACCCTGCTTCCCGGCACCCAGTTGCACGGGGCGACCGAGGTGGCCACCGGGGCCACCATCGGCCCGGACTCGACCCTGACCGACTGCACGATCGCCGCGAACGCCACCGTGATCCGCAGCCACGGCAGCGGCGCCCTGATCGAGGCCGGGGCGAGCGTCGGCCCGTTCAGCTACGTGCGCCCGGGCACCCGGCTCGGCCCGGGCGGGAAGATCGGCGCCTTCGTGGAGACCAAGAACGCCCAGATCGGCGCCGGGTCGAAGGTGCCGCACCTGTCCTACGTCGGGGACGCCACGATCGGCGAGGGGACGAACATCGGTGCGGCCACGGTCTTCGTCAACTACGACGGGGTGGCCAAGCACCGCACCACGGTCGGCGACCACGTGCGCATCGGCAGCGACAGCATGCTGGTCGCCCCGGTCACGATCGGGGACGGCGCCTACACGGCGGCCGGTTCGGTGATCACCGACGACGTCCCGCCCGGGGCGATGGCGGTGGCCCGGGCCCGGCAGCGCAC
>JBAPWU010000435.1:0-4403 GCA_049283855.1 Kineosporiaceae bacterium | reverse complement strand
GATCCGAGGACGCTCGAACGGGTGGATCCCGGGGGTCGTCACGCTCGTCATCGCGGACATCTGGTCTCCTCCACGTCGGCCACTGGTTCGAACGCTCGTTCGATCGAACGCTTGTCCGAGTTCTATCACCCGCCACCGACAGAGTCGAGACACACTCGAACATATGTTTGAAACGTGTCGCGATCACCCCTACGGTGGCCTGGACGAAGAGCACCGGCGACCCGGATCGGGACTGCACCAGGAGGACGGCATGGCGACGCGGCGGTCACGGCAGCAGGACACCCCCGGCGACCCGGCCGGGCAGACGGGCTCCGAGGGGGCGGGCTCCGAGGAGGCGGTGGGCGAGGTCCTGGCCCTGCCCGACGGGCCTGCCGGCGGTGACGGGCTGACCGGGCGCCAGCGCCTGGTGCTCGAGACCATCCGGGACTCTGTCGAACGGCGCGGCTACCCGCCGAGCATGCGCGAGATCGGGGCGGTCGTCGGCCTGACCAGCCCGAGCAGCGTGGCGCACCAGCTCAGCGCGCTCGAGCGCAAGGGCTTCCTCCGGCGCGACCCGAACCGGCCCCGCGCGATCGAGGTCACCATGCCCGGCGAGCACCACCCGGTGCGACCGCACGAGATCGACCCCGGTGAGGTCGACCCGAGCGGCATCGGTGACAGCCGGCCCCAGCCCACCTACGTCCCGGTGGTCGGTCGGATCGCGGCCGGCGGCCCGATCCTCGCCGAGCAGGCGGTGGAGGACGTGTTCCCCCTTCCGCGCCAGTTGGTGGGCGAGGGCCAGCTGTTCCTGCTCAAGGTGGTGGGCGACTCGATGATCGAAGCGGCCATCTGTGACGGAGACTGGGTCGTCGTGCGGCAGCAGCCGGTGGCCGACAACGGCGAGATCGTGGCGGCGATGCTCGACTCCGAGGCCACGGTGAAGACCTTCCGCCGCCGCGACGGGCACGTCTGGCTGCTGCCCCAGAACCCTGCATATGACCCCATACCGGGTGACGATGCGACGATTCTTGGCCGAGTGGTCGCGGTTCTGCGTAGGGTCTAGCCTGCTAGGAACTCTCAGGCACTATTCTTCACCCTGAGTGACGAGTTCTCGCCCTGCCGCCGATGCCAGGGCCTGATCCCCTGAATGAGGAGCACCACGTGCAGGGACACCCCCTCGACGACACGGTGCGTGCCGTGGTCGCCCAGCACCTCGACGTACCCGCCGATCATCTGACCGGGGATGCGTCATTGGAGGAGCTCGGGCTGGACGACGACACCGCCGCGAACGTGCTGGTCGCGGTGGGCGAGGAGCTCGACGTCCGGTTCCCGGACGACTTCTTCGACGGCGTCGACACCTACGGTCAGCTCACCAGTGCCGTCCGGATGGCCATCGGCGCCTGATCCAGGCGCGTCAGGACGCACAGGCCGACAGGACGAGGTCCGCATCGCGGTCGTCGTTCCAGACATGGAACGCCAGCCTGATCCTCGCCGATCGGGTCGCGAACGCGCACCCGGCCGCCCGGAGGCGGCGCGACAGCCCGCCCGTCGGATCGGTCAACGAGACCACGGGGGAGCTGGTCTCGGGCATGCCCAGACCGGCCCGCACCCGGGCTGCCAGGACGACCCCGGCGGCCAGCTCCGAGGGCTCGGCGTCGGCGAACAGCTCCAGCACCGGAGCAGCACCCACCCAGGCCAGCCACGCCGGTGAGACGTCGAACCGGCGAGCGTCGGTGGCCAGGACCATCTCGGGGCCGTAGATCGAATCCCACACGGACTCCCCCGCGTACCAGCCGGCGGCGACCGGACGAAGCCGCTCCCACACGGCCGGACGCACGGTCATGAAGGACACCCCGCGCGGACAGGACAGCCACTTGTAGGCCGCGCAGACGCTGACGTCGAGCTCGGACGCCGCCACCGGCAGCCAGCCCACCGCCTGGGTCGTGTCACACACGGTCAGGGCACCGTGGGCCCGCGCCGCCTCCGGCACCGCGGCCAGGTCGGCCAGCCGACCGTCCGCCGACTGGGCCACGGAGAACGCCACCACGGTGGTGCTGGGCCGGATCTCCTCGGCCAGCCGGTCCAGCGGCACCTGACGCACGGTCACCCCGCGGTCCCGGTGCACCAGGAACGGGAAGACCACCGAGGCGAAGTCGTCCCCGGGCACCAGCACCTCGGCGTCGTCGGGCAGCGCCGCCCCCACCACCGCCAGCTGCGCCGACACCTGGGAGCCCACCGCCACCCAGGACGGCGGTACCCCGACCAGCCGGGCATACGCCGCTCGGCTCGCCTGCACCGCTGCGTCATACCCGGAGGCCGACGCGGCGCCCTGCTGCCAATTCTTCAGAGCATCCGCCAGCGCCGTCATGGTCGCCCGAGCGGGCAACCCCAGCGTGGCGGCGTCGAGGTAGCCGGGCACCGCTGCGAAGGCAGACCGCACGGTGGTCAAGGGGTTTGGCAGGTCAGCGAGGTCGGTCACCTCGCCATGGTGGGCGACACGCGGTCATCACACAATGCCGTTCTCCTGCTCGACTCCATACAGTGGAGTTATGCCAACCACCCTCGACCTCGGCTCCCTTCGCCTGGTCCGGGCCATCGCCGACGCCGGCACGATCACCGCTGCCGCGCATGCCCTCGGCTACACCCAGCCCGCGGTGAGTCAGCACATCCGCCGGCTCGAGCACCGCCTCGGTACGGCCCTGCTGGAGCGGCACCCGCGGGGCGTCCGGCTGACCGAGGCCGGCCAGGTACTGGCCCGCTACGGAGCCACGGTCGCAGCGACCGTCGACGCCGCCGAGCGGGAGGTGTCGGCGCTGACCGGGCTTCGCACCGGACGGGTCCGCCTGGTGTCCTTCCCCTCCGCCTCGGCGACCCTGGTGCCCGCCGCGCTGGCCGGCCTGCACGAGCAGGCCGCCGGGGTGGAGGTGGCGTTCAGCGAGGCCCAGCCGCCGGCCTCGATCACGAGTGTGCGCGAGGGGAGGTGCGACATCGCGATCGCCTTCGACTACCCGGCTCCGGCGTCGGCCGAGGACGCGCCCTTGACCGGCCTGCATCGCCGTCCGCTGCTCACCGACCCGCCGGTGCTGGCCCTGGCGGACGGCGATCCGCTGGTCTCCCGCACCCGCCTGCACCTTCGTGACCTGGCCGGCGCCCGCTGGATCGCCGGCTGCCCACGCTGCCGGGGGCAGCTGACCGCCTCGGCCCAGGCGGCCGGGTTCAGCCCGAGGATCGCGGCAGAGACCGACGACTACATGGCCGTGCTGGCCTTCGTCGCCGCCGGGTTGGGTGTTGCGCTGCTGCCCGGCCTGGTGAGCACGGTCGCGGCCCGCCATCCGGGGGTCACCCTGCGCTCGGTCGCCGGCACCAGCCCCCGGTCGGTGTTCGCCGTGACGACCCCTGACCTGCTCAGGGTGCCGGCCGTCGAAGCCACCCTCGACGCCCTCGAGGACGCCGCCGCCGCGCTGTGACCGTCACCCTTGGGTGTCGATCCGGCGCAGGGCGGCGAGCACGACGTCGCGGTCGTCCGTGGTCCAGAACGGCGGGAGCGAGGCGCGCAGGAACGAGGCGTACCGCGCTGTGGCCAGGCGCGAGTCGAGCACCGCAACCACGCCGCGATCGGCTCCGGAGCGCACCAGCCGGCCAACTCCTTGGGCCAGCAGCAGCGCGGCATGGGTGGCCGCGACGGCCATGAACGCATTCCCGCCGCGACGGGCGACCGCCTCCTGGCGTGCGGTGCTCAACGGGTCGTCCGGCCGCGGGAACGGGATGCGATCGACCACCACCAGCTGGCAGGCGGCGCCGGGAACGTCGACCCCCTGCCACAGTGACAGGGTGCCGAACAGGCAGGTGCGCGGGTCGGCGGCGAAGCTGCGCACCAGAGTCGGGGTGGCGTCGTCCCCCTGGCAGAGCACGGGGACGTCGAGCCGCTCGCGCAGCGCCTGCGCCGCAGCCTCGGCCGCCCGGCGGGAGGAGAACAGACCGAGCGTGCGTCCACCGGCCGCCTCGACCAGCTCGGCCAGTTCGTCGAGCATCGCTGCGCCCAACCCGTCCCGGCCCGGCGGCGGCAGGTGGCGGGCGAGGTAGAGGATCGCCTGGCGGGGGTAGTCGAACGGGCTTCCCACGTCGAGCCCGGTCCAGGCCGGTGCCTCCTCCCCCGCCAGCCCGAGCACCCGTGCCGCGGCGTCGAAGCTGCCGCCCAGGGCCAGGGTGGCCGAGGTGAGCACCACGGTTCGCCCTCCGAACACCTTGTCCCGCAAGGCATGTGCCACCGACAATGGGGCGACGTTCAATCCCACCCGGACGCCGGTGTCGGGGCGGCCGATCCGGGAGAGCCAGACGACGTCCGGCCCGTCCTTGGCGCCCGAGCCCGAGGCCAACCGCTCGGCGACGTCGAAGACCTCACCCACCGCCGCCCGGGCCAGTGC
>JBAPWU010000434.1:0-1617 GCA_049283855.1 Kineosporiaceae bacterium | reverse complement strand
GGCGTGCACGCCCAGGGCCGCGGTCGGTTCGCCGTCGGGGTGGCACCGGCGGTGGGCCGGCTCAACGGGGCCACCCTGGCCACCCTGGCGGACGCCGTGGCCAGGGCCGGCTCGGACCGGGTGCGGTTCACTGTCGAGCAGAAGCTCGTGGTGCTGGACGTGCCGGCGCCGGCGGTGGCCGACCTGGTCGACACCCTGGACACCGTCGGGCTGCAGGCGCGCACCTCGACCTTCCGCCGTGGCACCATGGCCTGCACCGGGATCGAGTACTGCAAGCTGGCCATCGTCGAGACCAAGGCCACTGCGAAGGCGCTGATCACCGAACTGGAGCGCCGGTTCGCCGACGTGCCCGAACTGTTCGCCCCCGATGCGCCGTCGGTCACGATCAACGTCAACGGCTGCCCGAATGCCTGCGCCAGGACGCAGATCGCCGACATCGGCCTCAAGGGGATCCAGGTGCCCGACCCGGCCGACCCGGCCGGACCGACCGTGGAGGGATTCCAGATCCACCTCGGCGGGGGCCTGGGGCTGAGCGGGGGTCCGGGATTCGGGCGCAAGGTGCGCCGGCTGAAGACCACCAGCACCGACCTGGCCGACTACGTCGAGCGCGTGGTGAGGCGCTGGCTGGACCAGCGCAGCGACGGCGAGGCCTTCGCCGACTGGACGGTCCGCGCCGACGAGGCGGACCTGACATGAACGCCGCACCCAGCTCGCGGGCGCCGGTGAACGTCTGCCCCTACTGCGGCGAGGACGACCTGCGCCCGCAGGAATCCGGCGGCTGGCACTGCCGGGCCTGCCTGCGCCTGTTCTCGGTCACCTTCCACGGGGTGCAGCGCACCCCGGCACCCGCGGCCCCGGTGCCGTCGTGAGGCCCGAGGAGGTCGAGGCCGCGCTGGCCACGGATCCGGTGGCCTTCGCCAAGCAGGCCGACGACCTGCTCGAGGGCGCCGACCCGCTGACCGTGCTGGCCTGGGCAGGGCGGCTGTTCGGCCGCGACCTCGCGGTGACCGCCGCGATGGGCGACACGGTGCTCGCCCACCTGGCCTCCCGCGCCGTCCCCGGCGTGCACGTGCTGTTCGTGGACACCGGCTACCACTTCGGGGAGACCCTGGGCACCGCGGACGCCGTCCGGGCCGCCTACCCGGTGCGCCTGATCACGGTGCGGCCGGTCGAGAGCGTGGTGGCGCACGAGAAGGCCCGCGGGCGGCTCCACGCCTCCGACCCGGATGCCTGCTGCGCGCTGCGCAAGGTGGCCCCGCTGGACGGCGCGCTGCACGGCTACCGGGCCTGGGCGACCGGGCTGCGGCGCACCGACTCCCCGTCCCGCGCGTTGACCCCGACCGTGCAGTGGGATGCCCGGCGCAACCTGCTGAAGCTGGCCCCGATCGCCGCCTGGACCGACGGCGACCTCGACCGCTACCTCGACGCCCACCCCGCGGTGATCGGCAACCCGTTGCTGCAGATGGGCTACCCCTCGATCGGGTGCTGGCCCTGCACCCAGCCGGTGCGCGAGGGCGAGGACGCGCGCGCGGGACGCTGGGCGGGCCGGGCCAAGAGCGAGTGCGGGATCCACTACCAGATCTAGTCGACCACCCGGCTGGGCCAACGGGATGCGTC
>JBAPWU010000433.1:0-2646 GCA_049283855.1 Kineosporiaceae bacterium | reverse complement strand
CCTAGGACGCCACTGAACAACTGCACGATTCGGGTGTGGGTCGGAGTTGTACGGGTTTGTCATGGGTTTGCGGTGTGTCACCGCTATCTTGGGTGCCCGGTCCTGGGAGGATCGGGGGGTGCAGGGTGTGACGCGGATGGACCGGGATCTGTGGGACGCGGCGGAGGTGGCCGGGGGTCTGGTGCCGGCCGGGAGCGTGTTCGCGTTCCTGGCCGAGCATCGCCGGGAGTTGTTCGACGACTCGTTCACCGCGGACCTGTTTCCCTCCCGGACCGGGCGCCCGTCCCTGCCGGCGGATCTGATCGGGACGGTGCTGGTCCTGAAGGAGTTGTACGCGTTGTCGGACCCGCAGACCGCGGACGCGTTGAAGTACGACATTCGCTGGAAGGTGGCCTGTGGCCGGTCGTTGACCGACACCTCGTTCGACCCCTCGACGTTGGTGTACTGGCGTCAGCGGATCGCCGCGTCCGGGCGGCCGGACCGGGTGTTCGACAAGGTCGCCGAGGTGATCACCGAGACCGGGATCCTGAAGGGGCGCCGCAAACGGTGTGTGGACTCGACCGTGTTCGACGACGCTGTGGCCACCCAGGACATCGTCACCCAGCTGGTCGCGGCGATCCGTAAGGTCGCCCGGCTGGTGCCCGGCGGATCCGGGGTGATCGCCGAGGTGTGCGTCCTGGACTACACCAGGGCCGGGAAACCGGACATCGACTGGGACGACCCGCAGGCCAAGGCTGACCTGGTCTCCACCCTGGTCAACGACGCAGGAGCGGTGCTGGCCCGGCTGTGCGGACCCGGTGCACCGCAACGGGATCCGGCCGCCGCGGACGCGTTGGGCCTGCTCGCGCTCGTGGCCGGGCAGGACGTGGAACCAGCCGACGACTCCGACGGGACCGACGGCCAGTGGGTGATCGCCCGCAAGGTCGCCCCGGACCGGGTGATCTCCACCGTGGACCCGCAGACCCGCCACACCCGCAAGTCGAAATCCGTGCGCCGGGACGGCTACCGCGCCCACCTGGCCACCGAACCCGAGACCGGCCTGATCACCGACGCCGAACTGACCATGGCCACCGGCGAGACCAACACCGACGCCGCCATGGGCGTCACCATGGCCAACCGCGACCGCTACCACCCCACCACCACCGAGCCCGGCGACACCAGCAGCGAGAGCGCCGAGACCGCCGAGACCGCCGAGACCGCCGAGACCGCCGAGACCGCCGAGACCGCCGAGACCGCCGAGACCGCCGAGAGGAGCGTAGGCGGCGGGTTGGAGGTTTACGGGGACTCGGCCTACGGCAGTGGTGAGGCCCGGCAGGCCTACCGTCAGGCAGGGCACGACACGGTGATCAAACCTAAGCCGGTGCTACCGGCGGTGCCTGGCGGGTTCACCCTGGACGACTTCGTCATCGACCACGACGAGCAGGCCGTGACCTGCCCGGCAGGTCACACCCGGCCGATCACGCCGGCCCGGACGGTGACGTTCGGAAAGCTGTGCACCGGTTGCCCGCTGCGCGCGAAGTGCACCACGGCCAAGACCGGCCGGTCGATGAGCATCCACCAGCACGAGGAGTTGCTGCGTGCAGCCCGGGCACAGGGGCGCACCCCGGAGTTCAAGCAGGCCTACCCCACCCGCTCGAACGTCGAACGGACCGTCGCCCACGTCGCCACCCAGAACGGGCGCCGGATCAAGCTGCGCCACCTGGGTGTCGAGGCGAACAACGCCTGGCTACGCACCCGAGCCGCCGCGTTGAACCTGCGGACCCTGCTCAAACACGGCCTCACCCGCCGCGACGGGGCCTGGGCCCTGGCCTGAGCGGGCTCAGCCAGGCCCGCCCGGCCACGCGCAGGCCTGTCTTGACGCCAACCACAGCCACACGGAACCCTCAATACCGGCGAGGAGGGCGAACTCGTTGTCCACCCGCAAGGGACAGGACCCGCCGCTCGACGGCCTCTTGAGAGGCCCTCCTCGCCGCCACCCCACCACCAGGCTTGTTCAGTGGCGTCCTAGGCACCACCCCCGGGCCGGGTGCCTCGGGGAACAGGTTCGAATCCAGCGACGTTGGCACTCTTGGATAGCGAGTGCTAATCCCCCGTCTCCAGGAGGTGGTTTGACATGCAGACCCGTTTCGACCCGTTCCGCGAACTCGACCGTCTCTTCACCGATGCGATGCGTGCTCCGGCGTCGGCAGCGATGCCGATGGACCTGTACCGCTCCGGCGAGAGCTTCGTGGTCGCGTTCGACCTGCCCGGCGTCGACCCGGCCTCGATCGATGTCGACGTCGAGGACCGCACCCTCACGGTGCGTGCCGAGCGCCGGGCCCTGGCGTCGGACGAGGTGCAGTGGCTCACCCGGGAGCGGCCCTTCGGGATGGTGGCCCGCCAGTTGACCCTGGGCCCCGGGCTCGCCCTCGATCGCATCGAGGCGCACTACACCGACGGCGTGCTCACCCTGACCATTCCTGTGGCCGAAGAGGCCAGGCCCCGCAAGATCGCCGTGCAGCGCAGTGACAGTGAGCGCTCCGGCAGCGAGGTGCTGACGACCTCGGCGTGACCACTGCGCGCCGGGCCTGGCCACTCCCCCCAGCGGTCATCGCCCGGCAGCGCTGCCGCCGGCGGCGCGGGCCCGACTCCTTCACGGGGTCGGGC
>JBAPWU010000432.1:0-2286 GCA_049283855.1 Kineosporiaceae bacterium | reverse complement strand
CCGCGCACCCGCTCCCGCAGGCTGGACAGCCGGTACCAGGTCTCCTGTGCCCGAGCCAGCCGGGGAGCCGCCTCGGCCGCCTCGGCATCGAGCTCGGCCAGCCGGGCACGCCCGGTGGCGAGCTCGGCCTCGACCTCCTCCCGGCGCGCGCGCAGGGCCGTCTCGTCGGCCACCTCGGCCTGGAGCGTGGAGACCAGCTGCACCAGGTCGTCGGCCAGCAGCCGGGCCCGGGCATCGCGCAGATCGGCCTGCACGACGGCCGCCCGGCGGGCCACCTCGGCCTGGCGGCCCAGCGGCTTGAGCTGGCGGCGGATCTCGGCGGTCAGGTCCCCCAGCCGGGTCAGGTTCACCTGCATCGCGTCGAGCTTGCGCAGCGCCTTCTCCTTGCGCTTGCGGTGCTTGAGGACCCCGGCCGCCTCCTCGATGAAGCCGCGCCGCTCCTCCGGGGAGGCGTGCAGGACGGCGTCGAGCTGGCCCTGGCCGACGATGACGTGCATCTCGCGGCCGATCCCGGAGTCCGAGAGCAGTTCCTGGACGTCGAGCAGCCGGCAGGCGCTGCCGTTGATCGCGTACTCGCTGCCCCCGGAGCGGAACATGGTGCGCGAGATGGTGACCTCGGCGTAGTCGATCGGAAGCGCGCCGTCGGTGTTGTCGATGGTCAGGCTCACCTCTGCCCGGCCCAGCGGCGGCCGGCCGGCGGTGCCGGCGAAGATGACGTCCTCCATCTTGCCGCCGCGCAGGCTCTTGGCCCCCTGCTCGCCCATCACCCACGCCAGGGCGTCGACCACGTTGGACTTGCCCGAGCCGTTCGGGCCCACGACACAGGTGATGCCCGGCTCGAAGCGCAACGTGGTGGCCGAGGCGAAGGACTTGAACCCCCGCAGGGTCATGCTCTTGAGGTGCACAGGCTCCTCGCCGATGTGGGCCGATCCGGGGCTGACGGGCGCGGGGAAGTCCCGGCCACCCTACCGCTCGACGAAGCCGGTCAACGGGAGGTCGGCCTCGGACCAGCGCGCGGTGACGGAGTCCACGTGCCCGGGGCGCCGGTAGTACGAGCGCGGCGCGTTCGCCGGCACCTGGGGCGCCGGCTGCACCGACAGCAGGTGCAGCAGGACCTCGCACGCCACCCGGGGCCCTTGGACGAGGACCTCGACCCGGCCGTCGTCCAGATTGGCGGCCCGCCCGACCAGGCCCAGCTCCAGCGCCCGGGAGCGGGTCCACCAGCGGAACCCCACCCCCTGGACCCGCCCGCGGACCAGCGCTGTGAGCTGAACCACCTCGTCGGCGGGATCGGGTAGGGCCGCGGTCACCCGATCACCGTAGCGGCCAGAACCGGGTGAGCCAGGAGGCCGGCGGCCGATCCGGTGGCTCTCACTAGGCTGGGCGCCAAGGAGGCTCCTGATGAGCGGATTGGTCAGCGGGCCGGTCGACCGGCGGTTGCTCGACGCCGTGGTCGCCGTCGCCGACGGGCTGGAGCTGGAGCCGACCCTGCGCCGGATCGTGCGCGCCGCGTCGGACCTGACCAATGCCCGGTACGCCGCGCTCGGGGTGCTGGGCGAGGACGGGCTGCACAAGGCGTTCGTGCACACCGGCATGGACCCCGACGTGGTCCGCGCGTTGGGGCTCCTGCCGCGCGGGCACGGCGTGCTGGGCCACATCACCCGGGTCGGCCGCGCCGTACGGCTGACCGAGGTGAGCAGCCATCCCGCCTCGGTCGGGTTCCCCGCCGGGCACCCGCCGATGCACAGCTTCCTCGGGGTGCCGGTGGGGATCGGCGAACGCGTCGTCGGCAACCTGTACCTGGCCGAGAAGGAGGGCGGCTTCACCGCCGAGGACGAGGACGTCGTGGTGGCCCTGGCCGCCGCGGCGGCGGTCGCGGTGGACAACGCCGGTCTCTACGAGGACCTGCGCCGGCGCGAGCGCTGGATGGCCGCCGCGCAGGAGGTGGCCACCACGATGCTGTCCGGCGCCGAGGACGACGAGGCCCTGCAGCTGATCGCCCAGCGCGCCGCCGAGGTGGCAGAGGCCGCGCTGGCCGCCCTGATCCTTCCGGGGTGGGGCGGGGAGTGGATGCTGGAGATCGCGGTCGGCGAGGGCAGCGAGGGCCTGGTCGGCACGGTCATGCCGCACGAGGGGCGGGCCGCGTCGGTGATCCGGGCCGGGCTCGGGCTGGTGGTGGCCGACCTGGCCAGCGACCCGCAGCTGCGGGTGGACCGGTTGCGCGAGTACGGGCCCGCGCTCTACGCCCCCCTGCTGGCGCGGGGCGAGCGGGTCGGGGTGCTGATG
>JBAPWU010000431.1:0-11673 GCA_049283855.1 Kineosporiaceae bacterium | reverse complement strand
CGCCGAGGTCGCCCTGATCCGGGCGCGCGAACTGCCCCGCGGGGAGCGCCGGGCCGCGCTGCTGGACCGCGCCGAGCACGTCTCCCGGCGGCTGATGATGAACGGCGAGCCGCAGAGCGTGGCCGCGGTCACCGGTCCCCGGGTGCTCGCCGAGGTGCTCTGCGAGCGAGGCCATGCCACCGATGCCTGGTCCCTGCTCGAGCTCGCGGCGAGCGCCGCGGCCGAGCATCACCTGGCGGGGCGGGCGTCGGCGCGCCGGGAACTGGTGTCCCTCCATCTGGGCCGGGGCCGCTGCCTGCATCAGCTCAGCCGGCCCGAGGCCGCGCTCACCGAGCTGGACGGCGCGCTGGAGGCGCTGGACGCCGAGCGCGACCTGGCCGATCACATCCAGGCGCTTCGTCTGCGCTCGGAGGTGCTGGAGCAGGCCGGGGACACCGCCGGTGCCCTGGCCGACATGCGGGCCCTCGCCGAGCAGGTCTGGGTGCGTCACCAGCGTCAGATCGGCGGCTTCATGGACCAGGTCTGGGGCCGAGCGGGCGCCGAGGGCCGCCGCCGTGACCTCGAGGCGCGCCAGCAGGTCCTGATCCGCACCGCCGAGCAGGATCCGTTGACCGGGCTGGAGAACCGGCGTGGGGTGGAGCGGTTCTGCGCCGCGATGGCGCCGTCCGACCCGGTCTGCCTAGTCATGATCGACATCGACCACTTCAAGGACGTGAACGATCGGTTCGGGCACGCGGTGGGCGATGCCGCCCTGCGTGAGGTGGCGGCTGTGCTCAGTGCGTCGGTGCGCTCGGTGGACCGGGTGGCCCGCTGGGGCGGCGAGGAGTTCCTGATCGCCCTTCCCGCCGCCTCGGGCGAGCTCGGGGCCGAGGCGGCCTCCCGGGTCCGACGGCGGGTGGAGGAGCACGATTGGCGCAGTCTCGTCGAGGACCTGTCGCTGACCCTGAGTGCCGGGGTCGCGTGCGGCCCGGCCGGGGAGATGGCGGCCGTGCTGCGCCGCGCGGACGGCGCGCTCTACGCGGCGAAACGGGCCGGACGCAACCGGGTCGTCACGGGGTGAATCGACCGATCCCGGTGCGGTAGCCATGGCGGCGTTCTCCGAGGTCCTCCGCCGAGTTGCCGCAGTGGTGTCGGCCCGATGGTGCACTCTTGTGCCATGACTTCCTCGCAGCCCCCTGGCTGGTACCCCGACGCCACGCTGCCCGGCTATGAGCGCTGGTGGGATGGCGGCGCCTGGAGCCCGGTCACGCGCCCGATCGGTGACCTCGGTGCTCCCGCCGCTCCCGCGGCACCGGCCGCGCCCGCCACCCCCGCCGCCCCCGACGCGGGCTATCCGCAGACGGGCGGGTACGCCGGCTCGACCACCCCGTCCTACGACCAGCCCGCGCAGCCTGCCCCGGCCGCCCCGAGCTGGGGCACGCCGTCCGAGCAGACCTGGGGTGCGCCGTCCGCGCCGGCGCCGAACCCGCCCACCGGCTCGCCCTACGATCAGCAGCCCGCCTCACCGTACGGTGCGCCCGCGGCGCCCCCCGAGTACGCAGCGGGCACCCCGTACGGCAGCCCGCCCCCAGCAGGCCAGGCAGCGCCGCAGCCGGGGGGGTATTCCGCCTATCCCCATTACCCGCAGGGCGGCGGTGGGCAGTATGCGCCGGCTCCCTACGGCTACCCGACCCCGGGCGGTGACCTCGCCGGGCGTGGTTCCCGGCTGCTCGCCAGGATCGTCGACGGCATCCTCACCGGCATCGTCACGGCGATCCTCGGCGCCGCCTTCATCCGAGAGATGATCAATGCCCTGACCGACTACCTGGACTCTCTGCCCACCGACGGCAGCACCCCGCCCGACTTCGCCGAGCTGACCAGCCTGCTGACCGGTCCCAGCTTCAAGTTGAGCCTGGTCTCACTCGTCGTCGGCGGCGTCTACCACGTCGTGCTGATCGCTCTGAAGGGTGCCACCCTGGGCAAGATGCTGGTCGGGGTGCGGGTCAAGCCGATCGACGGGACGGGCAACCCGACATGGGCCCAGGCGGCGCTGCGCTGGGCCACCACGGATGTGCCCGGGCTCATCCCCCGGGTGGGCGGCCTCTACGGCCTGATCGATGCGCTGTGGTGCCTGTGGGACGGCAAGCGGCAGTGCCTGCACGACAAGCTGCCCAAGACCGTGGTGGTCCGCTCGCGCTGATCGCCCCGATCGGCCCTCAGCCCGCCGATCGACCCTGCGCCGGCTGAGGCTCAGTCGCGGGTGAGCAGGCCCAGCCGCTCCATCTCGCCCACGGCGACGGCGGGGTCGGCGACCTCCACCGCGACCAGGAACGCGCGGGTGACGGCCGCGTCCGCCCCGCTCATCCGGCGCAGGGCCGAGGTCAGGGGAGCGGGGCCGGTCTCGCCCAGCACCGCGGCGAGGGCCGGGGTCTCGGCCCCGTTCAACGCCGCCCGGACGGCGCAGAGCATGTTCAGCCAGCCGTAGCCGCCCTGCGAGCCGGTCACCGCCGGCGAGGCGGCGCCACCGAGCCGGAAGGTCAGGTCGAGGTCGACCGCGGTGCGCAGCAGGGCGGCCGCGTCCTCGGCCGGGGCGCCGTCCGGCAGCAGGGTGAGGTTCTCGGCGCCGTCGGCGGCGACGACCCGGAGCACGTCCTGCCAGCCCGACAGCGGCGGCACCTCGATCCAGGTCGGCACGCTGAAGTCCAGCGCATGCAGGAGCCGGCTCGTGGCCTCGGCCCGGGGCCCGATCGGCACGGCGAGCCGCACCCCCACCAGGTCGACCCGGTCGTCCTCGGCGAGCAGGTCGCGAGCGGCACGGATCTGCTGGCGGGCCGCCTCGGCCGGCACGCCGGGGTCGCTGCCCGCGGTGAGGATGATCGGCCGGGCGTGGTCACTGCGGTCGAGGCCGGCGACGAGACGGTCGACCTCGGCGGCCGGAACGAGGAGCGGGCCGACCAGGTCGGCGTACCAGGAGCCGCGATGGGCCCGGTGGTCGGGCAACGTCCCGGCATCGTCCAGGAGGCCCTCCACCAGCTCGATCACGACCGGCCCGGTGCCCGGGTCCATGGTCGAACCGGGCAGATCGGCAAGAGGTTCCGTGCTCATGGGTATCGACCCTATCCGCGCGATCAGATACTTTGACTTCATAGTAAATCCTGCCGCGGCGAGTGATCGCCGGACGATCCGACGTACCGAGGTGCCCCGATGACCGTGCACATGCCGACCCAGCCGGTGCGGATCGTCACCGCAGCCAGCCTGTTCGACGGCCACGATGCCGCGATCAACGTGATGCGACGGATCATGCAGGCGCAGGGCTGTGAGGTCATCCACCTCGGCCACGACCGGTCGGTGCTCGACGTGGTCGACGCCGCGATCCAGGAGGACGTGCAGGCGGTCGCGGTCAGCTCCTACCAGGGTGGACACGTCGAGTACTTCGGCTACCTGGTCGAGGCCCTGCGCGAGCGCGGGGCGGGTCACGTGCGGGTCTACGGGGGTGGCGGTGGCGTCATCGTGCCCGAGGAGATCGCGATGCTGGCCGAGCGCGGGGTGCGCATCTTCTCCCCGCAGGACGGCCAGCAGCTCGGCCTGCCCGGCATGATCGCCACAATCGTGCGCGACTGCGACATCGACCTGGTGCAGCACGCAGGGCCCGGTTCGCCGCCGGTCGAGGCGGTGCTGGCCGGGCAGGACGGCGCGCTGGCCCGGGCGATCACCCAGCTCGAGGCGGGCCGGGCCGACGACGCCCTGGTGGCGGCCATCCGCGCCGCCGCGACCCGGCGCACGGTGCCGGTCCTGGGGGTCACCGGTACCGGGGGATCCGGCAAGAGCTCGCTCACCGACGAACTGGTGCGCCGGCTGCGCCAGGACGCGCAGGACACGCTGCGGATCGCCGTCCTGGCTGTCGACCCGACCCGGCGACGGGGCGGCGGCGCCCTGCTCGGAGACCGGATCCGGATGAACTCGCTGGCCGCCGGACGCACCTTCTTCCGCTCCCTGGCCACCCGCGGCTCGCGCACCGAGCTGCCCGACCACCTGGCCGATGTGATCGCGGCCTGCCGGGCCGGCTTCGACCTGGTGATCGTCGAGACCCCCGGGATCGGCCAGGGGGACGGGGCGATCGCCGACCTGGCCGACGTCTCGCTGTACGTGATGACCCCGGAGTTCGGTGCCGCCACCCAGCTGGAGAAGATCGAGATGCTGGACGTCGCCGACGTGGTGGCGGTGAACAAGGTCGAGCGCCAGCTCTCGGCCGGCGGGGAGGATGCCCGGCGCGACGTGGCCCGCCAGTTGGTGCGCAACCGGGAGGCCTTCGGCGTGGACTGGCAGGAGATGCCGGTCTTCGGCACCAGCGCCGCACGGTTCGGCGACGACGGGGTCACCGCGCTGTACCAGTTCCTGCGCACCACGTTGTGGGCCAAGGGGTTGGCCGACTTCGACCCGGTCCTGCCGGAGGTGTCGGGGAAGGTCTCCACGGGGCTGTCCACCATCGTTCCGCCGGCCCGGGTGCGTTATCTGGCCGAGGTGGCCGGGACCGTCCGTGCGCACCACGCCCGCACCCTCGAGCTGGCCGCCGCGGCGCGGCGCCGTCAGCACCTGGGCACGGCCGTCGCGGCCCTGGCCGAGACCGGTGGCGACCCCGGCGCGCTGGAGAGCCTCGCCGCAGAGGCGGAGAGGCTGCTCGACGAGGACACCCTCACCGCCCTGAGCGGCTGGCCGGAGCTGGCGGAGCGCTACCGCGGGCAGGAGCTGGTCTACGCCGTCCGCGGGCACGAGGTGCGAACGCCGCTGCGCCGCGAGACGTTGTCGGGAACCTCGATGCCGCGGGTGGCGCTGCCGCGCACCCAGGACCACGGCGAGCTGGTCACCTTCCTGCGTGGCGAGAACCTGCCCGGCGCCTACCCGTTCACCGCCGGGGTGTTCCCGCTGAAGCGCGACGCCGAGGCGCCGACCCGGATGTTCGCGGGGGAGGGGGATGCCTTCCGCACCAACCGGCGGTTCCACCTGCTCTCGGCCGGCCGGGCGGCGACCCGGCTGTCGACCGCCTTCGACTCGGTCACGCTCTACGGGCGCGATCCGGCGCCGCGGCCCGACATCTACGGCAAGGTCGGCACCTCCGGGGTGTCCATCGCCTCGGTCGAGGACATGCGCGAGCTGTTCCGCGACTTCGACCTGTGCTCGCCGACCACGTCGGTCTCGATGACCATCAACGGCCCGGCCCCGGCGATCCTGGCGATGTTCTTCGTCGCGGCCGAACAGGCGCAGGCCGAGGCCTTCGCCGCCGCCGAGGGCCGGGAGCCGGACGCCGCCGAGCTGGCCCAGGTGCGTGCGCGGACCCTGTCGAGCGTGCGGGGCACGGTGCAGGCGGACATCCTCAAGGAGGACCAGGGCCAGAACACCTGCATCTTCTCCACCGAGTTCGCCCTGCGCTGCATGGGGGACGTGCAGGAGTTCTTCGTGGCCAACGACATCCGCAACTTCTACTCGGTCTCGGTCAGCGGGTACCACATCGCCGAGGCCGGGGCGAACCCGATCAGCCAGCTCGCCTTCACCCTGGCCAACGGCTTCACCTATGTGGAGGCCTACCTGGCCCGGGGCATGACGATCGACGACTTCGCGCCGAACATGTCCTTCTTCTTCAGCAACGGCATGGACGCCGAGTACACCGTGCTCGGCCGGGTGGCCCGGCGGATCTGGGCGGTGGCGATGAAGGAGCGCTACGGCGCCTCGGAGCGCTCGCAGAAGCTGAAGTACCACGTGCAGACCTCGGGCCGGTCGCTGCACGCCCAGGAGATGGACTTCAACGACATCCGGACCACCCTGCAGGCCCTGTGCGCGATCTACGACAACGCGAACTCCCTGCACACCAACGCCTACGACGAGGCGGTGACCACCCCGAGCGAGCACTCGGTGCGCCGGGCCCTGGCCATCCAGATGATCATAGACGCGGAGTGGGGGCTGGCCGGGTGCCAGAACCCGCTGCAGGGGTCGTATGTGGTGAGCGAGTTGACCGACCTGGTCGAGGAGGCGGTGCTCCTGGAGTTCGAGCGGCTGACCGAGCGTGGCGGGGTGCTCGGTGCGATGGAGAGCGGATATCAGCGCGGAAGGATCCAGGACGAGTCGATGCGCTACGAGCAGCGCAAGCACGACGGCAGCCTGCCGATCGTGGGGGTGAACACCTTCCTCGCCCCCGACGCCGACCACGCCGGGGCTCCCACCGGACCACTCGCCCTGGCCCGGGGCACCGAGGAGGAGAAGCAGTCCCAGCTCAAGCGCCTCGCCGACTTCCATGACCGGCATGCGGCGCAGGCTCCGGCGGCGCTGGACCGGCTCAAGCGGGTCGCCTCATCGGGGGGGAACATCTTCGCCGAACTGATGGAGACGGTACGGGTGTGCTCGCTGGGCCAGATCACCGAGGCCTTCTTCGAGGTCGGCGGCCAGTACCGCCGGAACGTCTGAGCCGGCGACGGCGGATCCGTTGTGGTGAATAGCCGGTCGTTGCCGTTCGACCCGGTGGTCGAGGCACGTGAGCACTGGGAGAAGGCCGGTTGGGCCGAGGCGGCGCCCGGTATGGCCGCGGTCACCTCGTTGATGCGGGCCCAGCAGATCCTGCTGGCCCGGGTCGAGGAGGTGCTGCGCCCGCACCGGCTGACCTTCGCCCGCTACGAGGTGCTGATGCTGCTGTCGTTCAGCCGGTCCGGGGCGCTGCCGCTGTCCCGGCTGGGGGAGCGGCTCCAGGTGCACCCGGCCAGCGTCACCAACGTGGTGGACCGGCTGGTCGCGCAGGGCCTGGTGGTGCGGGTGCCGCACCCCAGCGACCGGCGGGCCACCCTGGCCGAGCTGACCGAGGCCGGGCGGGCCCTCGCCCTGGCCGCGACCGCCGACCTGAACGCCGTGGTGTTCGCCGCGCCGGGCCTGGACCCCGGCGGAGTGGACCGCCTGGTCGAGGTGCTCACCGACCTGCGCCGCGGTGCCGGTGACTTCGGCTGAGCCTCAGCCGGTCGGGGCGGCCTCAGCCGTGCACGAGGGGTGTGCCCAGCAGCTCGGCGCCGGCCACGGCCAGGGACTCCAGCGCCGCGGTGGTCGTCGCGAGGGCCACGCCTGCGGTCATGTCCAGCAGCACCCGGGTCGCGAATCCCTCGCTCACGGCGTCCACCGCGGTGGCCCGCACGCAGTGGTCGGTGGCGATCCCGACCACGTCGACCTCGGTGACCCCGCGCTCGTGCAGCCACCGGCCCAGGCCGACCCGCTCGCCGTCCGCGGTGTCGGTGGTGCCCTCGAAGCCGGAGTAGGCGGCGGCGTGCTCGCCCTTGGTGAACCAGGCGTCGACCAGCCCGGCGGCGGTCACCTCGTCGAGCGCCGGGTGGGTCAGGGCGCCCGCCGAACCAGCCACGCAGTGCGCCGGCCAGGTGTCGACGAAGTCGGGGGAGTCGGCGAAGTGCGGGCCGGGGTCGACGTGCCAGTCCCGGGTGCCGGCCACTGCGGTGTAGGAGTCCCGCTGGGCGCTGAGGTAGGAGGCGATCGCCTCGGCGACGCGGGTGCCGCCGGCCACGGCCAGCGATCCTCCCTCGCAGAAGTCGTTCTGCACGTCGACGATGATCAGGGCACGGGTGCTCATCAGTCCTCCTGGATCGAAGCGGACCTCTCCACCACCGTAGGGATCACCGGCTCCCCGCGGGAGAGCTGACGGGCGGTGGCCGGCAGTTCGGCCAGGGACGCCGCGTGCCGATCCCGGGCGGCGTCCAGCGGCTCGGCGCCCACCGTCTCGCCGCGGGCCACCAGCGGAACGAGCAGCGCGCGGTCGTCACCGGCGTTCACCGGAGTGTGCCCGATGCCGATCACCTCGGTCTGGGCGACGCCGTGCGAGCGCCGGCGCACGGCCCACTTGCGCCCGCCGATGCTGGTCTTCTCCAGGCTCTTCTTGGCCACGGCCACCAGCGCGCCGTCGGGGCCCTCGCGGGCGACCAGCTTGTAGACCAGCCCGGCGGTCGGCGCCCCCGACCCGGTGACCAGGCAGGTGCCGACCCCGTAGGAGTCGACCGGGGCCGCGGCCAGGGCGGCGATCGCGTACTCGTCCAGGTCGCTGGTCACCACGATGTGGGTGTTCCGGGCCCCGAGGGCGTCCAGCTGGGCACGGACGGCGTAGGCCTGTTCGAGCAGGTCACCCGAGTCGAGGCGGACGGCGCCGAGCGCGGGTCCGGCGACCTCGACCGCCGTCCGCACGCCCCGCTCGACGTCGTAGGTGTCGACCAGCAGCGTGGTGCCGGGGCCGAGGCCGGCGACCTGTGCGGCGAAGGCGGAGCGCTCGTCGTCGTGCACCAGCGTGAACGCGTGCGCGGCGGTGCCGATGGTGTGGATGCCGTAGCGCCGGCCGGCCTCGAGGTTGCTGGTGCCGGCGAAGCCCCCGATGAAGGCGGCCCGGGCGGCGGCGACCGCGGCCGTCTCGTGGGTGCGCCGCGACCCCATCTCCAGGCAGGGCCGGCCGTGGGCGGCCACGGTCATCCGGCTGGCGGCCGCGGCGATCGCGCTGTCGTGGTTCAGGATCGACAGGGCGAGGGTCTCCAGCACCACGCCCTCGGCGAAGGTGGCGTCGACCACCAACAGCGGCGAGCCGGGGAAGAACGTCTCACCCTCCCCGTAGCCCCACACGTCGCCGGTGAATCGGTAGTCGGCGAGCCAGCGCAGGGTGGGCGGGTCCACCACCTGGTCGCGCTCCAGGGCGGCCAGTTCGGCGTCGGTGAACCGGAACGCCTCGATCGCCTCGAGCAGGCGGCCGGTGCCGCCGACCACGCCGTAGCGGCGGCCGTCGGGCAGACGGCGGGCGAACACCTCGAACACGCACCGCCGATCCGCGGCTCCGCTGCGCAGGGCCCCCTCGACCATGGTCAGTTCGTACCGGTCGGTCAGCAGCGCCGTCGATGTGCTCCTCACCCGCCCAACCTAGTGCGCCCGCGGACGGGGACCCGCCGGGCTCAGGCCGAGCGGCGCAGCCCCGACTCCAGGTCGGTGCGCAGGACCGCCCGCCGGACGCCGAGCGCGGTCAACACCGCGGTCACCCCCGGGTCGTCGGCCCGGAGCAGGCCGAGGCCCAGGTGCTCGCCGCGGATCTCCCCGCTGTCGAGCCGGATCGCCTCGCGCAGCGCCAGTTCGAGCGCCTTCTTGGCGCCGCTCGAGAAGGGGATGTGCCCGCCCGAGGAGGTGCGCTTCCGGCGTAGCCGGCGGAACCGGCCGGAGCGCTCCTGGGGGGTCGCCAGGCGATCGAGGGCGCCGGGGCCGAACGCGGCGTCGAGCGAGCGGCGAATCGCCTCCAGGTCGATGCCCAGCGCCTTCAGCGCGGCGGCGTCGTCCTCGGTGGTCGGGGTCTCCGGCGGCGTGGTCTGCGCGGGCAGGGCGGCCTCGACCGCCTCCACGGTCACCCCGTTGCGCTGCAGGGTGAGGGCCGTCGGCGACGCGCCCGCGCACAGCGCCAGGAGTAGGTGGCTCGTCTCGATCCGGGAGGCCTTCAGCCGTCGGGCGTGGTCCTGGGCAGAGACGACCGATTCGCGGGCGTCCTGGGTGAAGCGCTCGAACACGGCGATCAACTCCGTCTGCTGTGCTTGCGATGCACGGTCTGCTTGGTGACCCCCAGCGCCACGGCGATGTCCTGCCAGGACCAGCCGCGGTTGCGGGCGTTGTCGACCTGGAGCGCCTCGATCTGCTCCAGGAGTCGCCCGAGGGCGGCGACGGCGCGCAGACCCACAGCGGGATCGGCGCTGTCCAGGTTCACGACCAGATCGGTGGGGGTGGTCATGAGTGTCAGCATATGCTGACGCTGGTTCGTTCGTCAACATATGCTGACGTTCAGCCGTGCCCTCCGTGGTCAGCCGTGCCCTCCGTGGTCAGCCGTGCTCTCCGTGTGTGGTCGCGACGCCGTGACGTGCCGCAGGCGCATCGCTCGGCGCCACCGGTACGCAGGACCTGTCGATCCGCCCCGCGCCGGTGCGCACTTCCTGGCGGAATCTGCGGCCGATTCCGCCGGAAGGTGCACACCGGTGGGGCCCGGGAGCGCGGGCGGGGCACTGGTGGGGCCGGAAGGTGCACACCGGTGGGGCCGGGAGTGCGGGGCGGGAGTCGGGCGGGAGTCGGGTGGGGTGCGCGGGCGGCTCTACAGTGGAGGCCGTGTCCGTGGCGCCGGTCGAGGTCGAGCAGCCGGTCACGGTCGAGTCGCTCGCCCTCGACGTGCCCTGGGTGACCATCGTGTGGAACGACCCGGTCAACCTGATGTCCTACGTCGCCCACGTCTTCCAGACCTACTTCGGCTACTCCAGGTCCAAGGCCACCAAGCTGATGATGGACGTGCACTCCAAGGGCAAGGCGGTCGTCTCGCACGGCACCCGCGAGGAGATGGAGCGCGACACCACGGCGATGCACGAGTACGGCCTCTGGGCCACCTTCCAGAAGGACTCCTGATGGGCTCCTTCGGCCGCGCGCCGCGCCCGTTCAAGGGTCGTCACGGCCGGGTCGTGGTCAACCTCGACCCGGCTGAGCGGGAGTTGCTCGCCGGCCTGTTGCACGATGTGGCCGGCCTGCTCGACCCCGAGGACGAGACGGCCGCCACTGAGACGGCCGCCGCCGACACAGCCGGGACGGGCGACGAGTGGGCCCAGCTCGAGGCGGCCCTCGCCGTGGCCCCGCCGAGTGACCCCGCGGTGGCCCGGCTGCTGCCCGACGGCAACCGTGACGATCCCGAGCTCGCCCAGAGCTACCGCCGGCTCACCGAGCACGGCCTGCGCGAGAGCAAGCGGGCCGCGCTGGCCACCGCCGCGGCCGCCCTGCGCCGGGAGGACCCAGTGGTGCTCGACCGCGTCGAGGCCACGGCCCTGCTCAAGGGTATGAACGACGTCCGCCTGGTGGTCGCCGAGCGGGTCGGCCTGCGCACCGACGAGGACGCCACCGCGCTGCACCTGCACCTGGAGCTCGCCGCCCGTCGCCCCGAGGACGTGCCGGTGCCGGACGCCGAACAGGCCTGGCTGGGCATGGCCGCCCTCTACGAGGCCCTGACCTGGTGGCAGGAGGCCCTCGTCGCCGCCGTCCGCTGAGCCGCCCCCGGCACGGTCGTAACCGAACTGTTCCCTGGTGAGGGCCCCGGGGCGTGTACCTTGCGGCAGATCACCTGCCCAGGGAGCGTGCGTGTGACGGAGCAGAGCGCGGTCGCCCTGCGCGGGCTGCGCAAGGAGTTCGGCGGCGATCGCCACGGCCGGACCGTGGCCGTCGACGGGATCGACCTCGACATCGCCGACGGCGAGTTCGTCACCCTGCTGGGCCCCTCCGGCTCGGGCAAGACCACGGTGCTGCGCATGATCGCCGGCTTCGAGCAGCCCACCGCCGGGCAGGTGTTCCTGCGCGGGCGGGACGTGACCGCGCTGGCACCGTTCGAGCGCGACGTCAACACCGTGTTCCAGGACTACGCGCTGTTCCCCCACCTGAACGTGCTGCGCAACGTCGAGTACGGGCTGCGGGTGAAGAAGGTGCCCGCCGCCCAGGCCCGCGGGCGCGCGCTCGAGGCGCTCGCCGGCGTCCGGCTGGAGGGGTACGAGAAGCGCTCGCCGGCCGAGCTGTCCGGCGGCCAGCGCCAGCGGGTGGCCCTGGCCCGGGCCCTGGTGAACCGGCCCACGGTGCTGCTGCTCGACGAGCCCCTCGGCGCCCTCGACCTCAAAC
>JBAPWU010000430.1:0-3006 GCA_049283855.1 Kineosporiaceae bacterium | reverse complement strand
CCCGCACGCCGCCACCCGGCCGGCAGTGCAGACCGACGCGCGGCTGGGGGAGTGCCGCTACGGCGATTGGACCGGCCGCGCGCTGAAGGACCTCACCCGGGACCCCCTCTGGCGCGTCGTCCAGGCCCACCCCTCCGCGGTGACCTTCCCCGGCGTGGACGGCGAACCGATGAGCGCCATGGCGGCCCGCGCCGTCCTGGCCGTGCGCGAGCACGACGCGGCGGTGGCAGCCGCCCACGGCGACGACGCGGTGTGGGCCGCCGTCTCCCACGGCGACGTGATCAAAGCGGTGCTGGCCGACGCACTCGGCATGCACCTCGACTCCTTCCAGCGGATCATGGTCGATACCACGTCGGTCTCGGCGATCCGCTACACGCCGCTGCGCCCGTTCGTGGTCCGGATGAACGACGGCAGCGGCGACCTGTCCGCCCTGGTCCCGCCCAGGCGCCGGCGCCGCCGGGCTCGCAGCCGCGCGGCCTCCTCGGACGCGGTGGTCGGTGGCGAGACGGGGGCAGGGCCCAACGAATAGGGTCTGGGTCATGCCCCGCCAGCTCTTCGACTACGACCCGCCCGAGCGCTTCGTCGCCGGCACGGTGGGAGAGCCGGGCGCGCGCACGTTCTTCCTGCAGGCCCGGGCCGGCACCCGGCTGACCAGCGTGGCCCTGGAGAAGGCCCAGGTGAGCGTCCTGGCCGAGCGGGTCGACGAGCTGCTCGACGAGGTACTGCGCCGCAGCGGCGGCAGTGCACCCGTGCCGGCGCTGGCTCCGGTCGAGGCCGAGGACAACGACCCCCTGGACACCCCGATCGAGGAGGAGTTCCGGGTCGGCGCGATGAGCCTGGCCTGGGAGGTGGAGCAGCAGCGGGTCGTCATCGAGTGCTTCTCCGAGGGCCTGACCCCCGAGGTCGAGGACGAGAATGAGGGGACCCCCGGCGATCCGGTCGATCCCGCCGTCGAGGAGGCGGAGGAGCAGGACGGCGCCGTGCTGCGGGTCAGCCTGAGCGGCGCCGTGGCCCGTGCCTTCGCCAAGCGGGCTCTGGCCGTGGTCGCCGCCGGGCGCCCACCCTGCCCGTTCTGCGCCGGCCCGCTGGACAGCGAGGGCCACATCTGCCCGCGCGCCAACGGCTACCGGCGCTGACCCGCGCCCGACCACCACCGACCACCGATGGACGACGACGCGACGATCGACCTCCTGGCCCGCGGGGACCTGGAGCTGCTGGGCCGCCTGGTCGATGCCAGCAACGCCACCCTGCTCGGCGCGGTCACCCTGAACGGGGTGACCCGGCGGTGCGTGTACAAGCCGATCGCCGGGGAGCGCCCGCTGTGGGACTTCCCGGCGCGCACCCTCGCCCGGCGCGAGGTGGCCGCCTACCGCGTGTCGGCGGCCGCGAGGTGGCACGTGGTGCCGCCGACGGTCCTGCGGGAGGGACCCCACGGGCCGGGCAGTGTCCAGGCCTGGGTCGAGGACGGCGAGGCCGGCGGCGGGGTGATCGATGTGGTGGCCGTCGACGCCGTCCCGGACGGCTGGCTGCGGGTGCTGGAGGCCGAGGGCTACGACGGGTCCCGGGTGGCGCTCGCCCACGCCGACGACCGGCAGCTGCGCACGATGGCGATGTTCGACATCGTGATCGACAACGCCGACCGCAAGGGCGGGCACGTGTTGCGCGAGGCCGACGGAACCCTGCGCGGGGTCGACCACGGGCTCACCTTCAACGTCGACGAGAAGCTGCGCACCGTGCTGTGGGGCTGGGGCGGACGGCGCCTGGACACCGAGGAGCAGGCCACCCTGGCCCGGCTCGACACCCTCCTGGACGACGCCCTCGGCGCCGACCTCGCCGAGCTGCTCAGCCCGGAGGAGATCACGCGCACCCGGGAGCGGCTGCGCCGGCTGCTCGACAGCGGGCGCTACCCCCGTCCTGGCGCGCGGCGACCGGCCATCCCGTGGCCGGCCTTCTGAGCGACGGATACGCTCCTCGCGTGACTCGTTGGCCCGCTCCGCCGATCCCCGCTCTCCCCGGTCGCGGGCTTCCCGTGCGCCTGTGGGACACCTCCCGCGGCACCCTGGCCCCACCCGTCGCCGGCCCGACCGCCCGCATGTACGTCTGCGGGATCACGCCGTACGACGCCACCCACCTGGGTCACGCGGCGACCTACGTCGGGTTCGACCTGCTCAACCGGACCTGGCGCGATGCCGGGCACGAGGTGCGCTACGTCCAGAACGTCACCGACGTCGACGACCCGCTGCTCGAGCGGGCCGAAGCCACCGGGGTGGACTGGCACACCCTGGCCACCGAGCAGACACAGCTGTTCGCCGAGGACATGGCGGCCCTGTCGGTGATCCCGCCGGAGGTCTACCTCGGGGTGATCGACACCCTCCCGCTGGTGGTGGACGCCGTGGAGAAGCTGCTCGACGAGGGTCACGCCTACGTCGTTCAGGGGGTGGACGGCGAGCCGGACGGCGACGTCTACTTCGCCATCCGGACCGACCCGAGGTTCGGTGGTGTGGCCCATCTGGACGAGGCCACCATGGCGACGGTGTTCGCCGAGCGGGGCGGCGACCCGGGCCGCCCGGGCAAGAAGGACCCCTTGGACCCGCTGCTGTGGCGGGTGGAGCGGCCCGGTGAGCCGGAGTGGCACGGTGCGAGCCTGGGCAGGGGCCGGCCCGGCTGGCACATCGAGTGCACCACGATCGCCCTGGAGCACCTCGGCATGTCCTTCGATGTGCAGGGCGGTGGCTCGGACCTGGCCTTCCCGCACCACGAGATGGGCGCCTCGCACGCGCACGCGCTCACCGGCTCCTGGCCGTTCGCGCGGGTGTACGCACACGCCGGCATGGTCGGGTACGAGGGCCACAAAATGAGCAAGTCGCGCGGCAACCTGGTGCTGGTCTCCCGGTTGCGCGCCGACGGGGTCGACCCGGCCGTGATCCGGTTGGCGCTGCTCGCCCACCACTACCGCCACGACTGGGAGTGGACCGGCGAGGACCTGACCCGGGCACAGACCCGGTT
>JBAPWU010000429.1:0-7596 GCA_049283855.1 Kineosporiaceae bacterium | reverse complement strand
GTCCGAGGGCAGGCACCCGGCCGCGCCGAAGCCGACCAGGGCGAGCACACCGACCCACGCCACCCGCGCTCGTCTCGCCACCGTCGCCACCGCCTCCCCACGCACAGGCTAGATGCGCCACCGCCTCGCCGCCCGGCCACCGTGCGGTCTCGAACATACGTTCGGCATCAGGCACACTGGTGGCATGTCGATCGCCGTCCAGGCCAGCCTGTTCGACCTCCCGCTGCAGCCCGAGGCGCCGCCCCTGCCCGACGCGATGCACCGGATCACGCTGGAGCACGGCGCCTGGGTCGACGTGCTGCCGCAGTGGCTGCGTGGGGCGGACGCCCTGTTCGACCGGCTGCTGACCGGCGTTCCCTGGGTGGCCGAGCGGCGGCGGATGTACGACCGGGTGGTCGATGTACCCCGTCTGCTCGCCTTCTACGCCGAGGGCGCGACGCTGCCCGACCCGCTGCTGGCCGAGGCCCTCGACCGCCTGAACGCCCGCTATGCGCCGGCGCTGGGCGAGCCGCTGCGCACCGCCGGGCTGTGCCTGTACCGCGACGGGCGCGACAGCGTGGCCTGGCACGGTGACGACACCGGTCGCAGCCGCACCGAGGACACCGTTGTCGCAATCGTCTCGCTCGGCGCCCCGCGCCAGCTCGCGCTGCGCCCCCGCGGCGCGGCCATCCAGCACCGGTTCGCCCTCGGCCACGGCGATCTGGTGGTGATGGGCGGGTCGTGCCAGCGCACCTGGGAGCACGCCGTGCTGAAGACCAGCAGGCCGGTCGGGCCCCGGATCAGCGTGCAGTTCCGCCCCCGAGGCGTTCGCTGATGAATCCTGCGAGCCGGCGTCACTCACTGCCGGGTGGGGGCAGGATGCCGAGTTCCATCGCCACGGTCACGGCCCGGGTCCGGTCGTCCACCCCGAGCTTGGCGAACACCCGCAACAGGTGCGTCTTCACCGTGGCCTCGCCGATGTAGAGCACCCGCCCGATGTCGCCGTTCGAGCGGCCCTTGGCCACCTCGGTCAGCACGTCGAGCTCGCGCCGGGTCAGGGTGGCCGCGGCCGGCGCGCGCATCCGGGAGACCAGCCGGGCCGCCACCGGAGGCGCCAGCACGGTCTCGCCCCGCGAGGCCGCCCGCACCGCCTCGACCAGCTGCACCCGCGGGGTGTCCTTGAGCAGGTAGCCGGTGGCTCCCGCCTCCACCGCCCGCACGATGTCACCGTCGGTGTCGTACGTGGTGAGCACCAGCACCCGGGTCGCCGGATGCTCGGCCACGATCCGCGCCGTGGCGCCGGCGCCGTCCAGGTGCGGCATCCGCAGGTCCATCAGGACGACGTCGGGCGATAGCGCCGCCACCTGGGCCAGCGCCTCCAGTCCGTCGCCGGCCTCGCCGACCACCTCCAGGTCGTCCTCGATCGCCAGCATGCCGGCCAGCCCTGACCGGACGACGGGGTGATCGTCGACCACCAGCACCCGGATGCTCATGCCGCACCGCCGGTCAAGGGAACCCGGACCACGACGGTGGTGCCACGACCGGGTGCGGTGGCGACCTCGAGCTGCCCTCCGACGTCACGGACCCGGCCGCGCATGCCGGCCAGGCCGAACCCCTCGGTGGCCGCAGCGGCCGAGAACCCGACCCCGTCGTCGTCCACCTCGACCCGGGCCCCCAACGGATCGGTGGCCAGCCGGATGCTCACCCGACGGGCGTCGGCGTGACGACGGACATTGGTGAGCGCCTCCTGCACCGCCCGCAGCAGCACGACTTCCTGGTCACGCCCCAGCCCGGACAGGTCGGCACCGGCGTCCACGTCGACCTCGAGGTGCGTCTGGGCCCCGAACCGCTCGGCCAGCCTGCGCAGCGCAGCGGCCAGGGTGGATCCCTCCAGATCGACCGGGCTGAACGCGGCCACCAGGGCCCTGGCCTCGGCCAGGTTCTCCCGTGCCACGGCCTCGATCGCCTCCAGCCGGGCCGTCGGCGGGCCGGGCTGCCGCGCCTGTTCCGCCTGCGCGGTCTGGGCCAGCATGACGATGCTGGTGAAGCCCTGGGCCAGGGTGTCGTGGATCTCGCGAGCCATCCGCTCCCGCTCGGCCATCACGCCGCGGTCGTGGTGGGATGCGGCGAGCTGGCTGCGGGTCTGCTCCAGCTGCTCGATCAGCTCGGCCCGGCGCTGACTCTCCTCGACCAGCCGGGAGATCCAGAAACCGAGCATCACGCTGAACGCCATGCTGACCGCCATCTGCGGCACGGCCTCGCGGAACACCTCTTCTGTCCACCCCGCGCTGCTGCCGAATCCCAGCAGGGCCGACAGGGTCAGCGCGAGGTTGGCGACCACCCCCCACCGCAGGGTCGGCGTGAAGAGCCAGGTCTGCGGGAACACGATGAAGAGCAGCATCGACAGGTACGGGTTGATCGCACAGGCCACCCCGACCACGACCACGGCAACGGCCAGATAGACCCAGGCCGGACGCGAGCTGTAGGGCCTGCCCGCCCTCCTCAGCGACAGCAGGTAGGCGACACCGAGCGTCGCCAGGAGTGCCGTGGCCTGCCACCGCTCCCGATCGGTCAGCGACCGGCTGATCAGCACGAAGACCTCGGCCAGGCCCACCGTCAGACAGAAGGCGAGGTGCCAGCCGACGAGGGTGCGATCGAGGACGTCGCGTCCCGGACGCGTTCGACCGCTGGTGGTGCTCATGGGATCCATGCCGGCGGATCAGCCCGCGTCCCGCCGGAGCCAGCGGAAGGTGCGCACACACAGCACCAGGCCGACCACGGTCCACGCCCCGAGCACGGCCATCCCGGTGCCGAGCTGCCACGACCCGCCCACTTCGGCGGCCTCCAGCGCCTGCGGCAGGAAGACCGAGCGCATGCCCTGCGCCATCCACTTCAGCGGGAAGACCTCGGCCACGGATTGCATCCAGGGCGGCAGGTCGCTGTAGATGAAGTACACCCCCGAGATGAACATCAGCACGATCACCACGGGACTGACCACCGCGGCGGCGCTCTTGCCCGAGCGCGGCACCGAGGAGAACGCGATGCCGAGCACGGTCCCGGCGGCCGTGCCGGCCAGGAAGATCGCGGCGAAGCGCAGCCACAGCGCCCCGGTCGAGGGCAGGTCCAGACCGAACACCCCCGTGCCGACGGCGAGCAGGATGGCCGTCTGGGCGAGCGCGGTGACAAGGACCAGGCCGATCTTGCCCAGGAAGTACGCCAGCGGCGGCATCGGCGTGCCGCGCAACCGCTTGAGGGTGCCGTCGTCGCGCTCCATCGCGATCGAGATCGCCAGGGACTGGAAGCTGGACATCACCACGCCGGAGGCGATCATCCCGGCGGTGAAGTACTGGGTGAACGAGACCCCGGCACCGATCTCACCGGAGAACACCGAGCCGAAGATCAGCAGCATGATGATCGGGAAGGCAAAGGTGAACACCACGCTGTCGCGTTCACGGAAGAACTGGCGCAGCTCGATCCCCGCCCGGGCCAGGCCCAGCCTGAGCGGCGACGGCATTCCGGCCCGGGATCCCCCGGCGGTGGTCGGCCTCGGAGTGGTCGTGGCGCTCATCGTGGGTCCATCCCCTCATCGGCCGGCACGCGGTCCTGGCGGTCCTGGCGGTCCTGGCTCTCGGTGATCATCGACAGGTACGCGTCCTCCAGCGTGGGGCGCAGGACCTGCAGGCCGGCCACCTCCCCGCCGAAGCGGGCGGAGAGCTCGGCCACCACGGCGGTCGGGGTGTCGGTCGAGCGCTCGTGCCGGCCATCGGCGTCCTGCCAGGTCACGCGCGCCCGCTGCCCCGCACGGCCACCGAGGTTCTGCGGCGTGTCGACGGCCATCAGCCGGCCGGCACTGATCACGCCGACCCGATCGGCGAGCTGCTCGGCCTCGTCGAGGTAGTGGGTGGTGAGCAGGATCGTCGTCCCGTCCCGGCGCAGCTCGCGCACGAGGTCCCAGAACGCGTGCCGGGCCTGCGGGTCGAACCCGGTGGTCGGCTCGTCGAGGAAGAGCAGGGCGGGATCACCGACGATCCCCAGGGCCACGTCCAGCCGGCGACGCTGGCCCCCGGACAGGGCGCGCACCCGGGCCGACCGCCGCTCCTGCAGGCCGACCGACGCGATCACCTGATCGGGGTCGCGGGGGGCCGGGTAGTACAGGGCGAAGTGGCGCACCATCTCCTCGACGGTGAGCTCGGCGGACTCCGCCGAGGTCTGCAGCACGATCCCGATCCGGGAACGCCAGTCCGGCCCGGCGGCGGCCGGATCCTGACCCAGGACGGCGACCTCCCCGCCGTCCCGGCGCCGGTACCCCTCAAGGATCTCCACCGTGGTGGTCTTGCCCGCGCCGTTGGGGCCGAGCAGCGCGAAGACCTCGCCCGTGCTGATGTCCAGGTCCAGCCCGTCGACGGCCGCCGTGCCCGCGTACCGCTTGACCAGTCCTCGGATCCGGACCGCGACCTCGGAGGTCATCGATGTCGTCATGTCCCCAGCATGGCGGTGCCTGGAGCGCCGCGCACCGGACCACCAGGTGGGTCGGGGGTCCACCACCCGGTGGACCCGCCGTCCACCGCGGGGCGGCGGCCTCCCGCGCACGTAGTCTGTGATGCCCAGGAGCGATGGGCGACCGCGCCGAGCTGCTCGACCTGCGGCAGCCCGGTCATGCTGTGGCCGTGACAGTGCCGCACACTCGAGCTGGCCGGCCACATCGGGATCACCACGACGATCGAGGAGCTGATGGCTGAGACCCACGTCGCGCTGACCGATGTCAGCCGACATGCCTTGGCCCGGTACCGGTGGGCACTGGCCGCCCTCCCGACCGAACCGTGGGCACCGTGAGCGCCACGGTGAACGGCACCGCCTCCGTCGTCCGGTGCGACGACGTCACCAAGGTGTTCGGCGACGTGATCGCCCTGGCGGGCGTCGGCCTGCGGATCGAGGCCGGTGAGGCCGTCGGCCTGCTCGGGCCCAACGGGGCCGGCAAGTCCACCCTCATCTCCCTGCTGACCGGGCTGCGCCGGCCCGATCGCGGCACAGTGGCGATCTTCGACCGCCCGCCCACCGAGCCCCGGGCGCGGGTCGCGCTGGGGGTGACCCCCCAGGCCACCTCGCTGCCCGAGACGCTCAGGGTCGGCGAGGTGGTGGACTTCGTCGGCGCCCACTTCCCCGACCCCGTTCCGACAGCGCACCTCCTGGCCGAGTTCGGACTGGCCGAGCTGGCCGGCAAGCAGACCGGGTCGCTTTCCGGGGGGCAGAAGCGGCGCCTGCTGGTCGCCCTGTCCATGGTGGGCCGGCCACGCCTGGTGGTGCTGGACGAGCCGACCACCGGCCTCGACGTCCAGGCCCGGGAGATCCTCTGGACGGCGCTGCGGGAGTACCGGTCCGCCGGGGGCACCCTGCTGATCACCAGCCACTACCTGGCCGAGATCGAGGCGCTCTGCTCGCGGGTGGTGGTCATCGACCACGGGCACGTGATCGCCAACGGGACCGTCGAGGACATCCGGCGGCGGGTCAGCCTGGGTAAGGTCACGCTGCACACGACGGCGCCGGCGGCGGTGCTGGCTGCGCTGCCCGGTGTGGTCTCGGCCACCCAGGACGGCGAGGACGCCGGGCAGTGGACGCTGCACACGCGCGCCTCGGACGACCTGGTCAGGGCGCTGGTCGGGTCCATCCCCTTCGAGGGCCTGGAGGTCCACGGCGCCTCCCTCGAAGAGGCGTTCCTCGCTCTGACCGCCTCCTCGGCCGGGGAGGCGCCGTGACCGCCACCGGAACCCGGGCCGCGATCACGCGGGCGCACGTGCGGGCCCAGTTGCTCGACCTGCTCCGTACCCCGATCGCCATCATCTCGACCACGATCTTCCCGACCCTGTCGTTCTGCTTCTTCGTCCTGCCACAACGCGACCTGATCGCCGATCCGATGGTCTCGCTGGTGGTCTGCGCGCAACTCGCCCTGTTCGGGGTGATGTCGGCGTACCTGTTCAGCTACGGCATCGGGATCGCCGAGGAACGGACCAGCCCCTGGACGGCGTATGTGCGCACCCTGCCCTCGGGGGGCCTGCCGATCGTGCTGGGCCGGGCCGCCGTCGGGGCGATGTCGATCGGGCTCAGCCTGCTGCCGCTGGTCCTGGCCATTGCGCTGCTCACCTCCGCGCCGCAGGCCTTCACCTCGGGCGGGCTGCCCTGGTGGCGGCTCGCGCTCGCGCTCGGAGCCATCGTCGTGACCGGCCTGCCGTTCGTCGGGATGGGGTTGGTGATCGGCTATCTGGCCACTCCCAAGGCGGCGGTGGCGCTCGCCCAGGTGCTCTTCTTCCCCCTCGCCTTCATCGGCGGTCTCCTGCTGCCACCCGACCTGTTCCCGGGCTGGGTGAACGCGATCTCACTGTGGACGCCGAGCCGGGCCGGGCGCGACCTGCTGGTCCAGGCGCTGACCGGTGAGCAGGCCCCGGCGTCGACGGTCCCCGTCTTCGTCGGCTGGACCGTGCTCACCGGGATCGGCGCCCTGTGGGCCCACCGCCGCGACGAGGGCCGCCGCTTCCGCTGACCTGCTCACTGTCCGTGGCCGATTCACCGCGAGCGCGCGTCGGCGTTCCCACGCCTCGTGGGCACGATGTCACACCGTGCTCGCCGGACGGGCACGGCGTGACGTTGTGCCCAGAGGGGTCTGGGCCCAGGAGGGCGGGGTCAGGCGAGGGCGGTGGCGGGGTCGTGGAGGGTGGCGGCGACGTCGGCGAGGACCCGGCTGCCCAGGTCGCCGTCGACGATGCGGTGGTCGAAGCTCAGCGAGAGCTGGGTCACCCAGCGGGCCTTGACCGTGCCCTTGTGCACCCAGGGCCTTTGCGCGACCTGACCGACCGCCAGGATCGCCGACTCCCCGGGAGGGAGGATCGGCGTGCCGCCGTCCACCCCGAACACGCCCACGTTGGTGATCGTGATCGTGCCTCCGGTCATCTCGGCCGGCTGCGTCCTGCCGGCGCGCGCGGTCTCGGCCAGCGCTGTGATCGCCTGCGCCAGCTCGCGCAGGCCCATCCGGTCGGCGTCCGCGATCACCGGGACGACGAGTCCGCGCGGCGTGGCGGCGGCGATGCCCAGGTTCACGTAGTGCTTGGTGACGATCTCCCCGGCCGCCGCGTCGAAGGTGGCGTTCACCCCGGGGTGACGCCGGACGGCGATGAGCAGGGCCTGCGCCACGACCACGAGCGGCGACAGCTTCACCGACTCGAAGCGACGGTCCGCCCGCAGTCGCTCGAGCAGCTTCACGGTGCGGGTGACGTCGACGCTGACCCACTCGGTCACGTGCGGCGCGGTGAACGCGCTGGCCACCATCGCCTCGGCGGTCAGCCTGCGCACCCCCTTCACCGGCACCCGCGTCTCCCGTGGCCCGGCAGGGCCGGTGGCCCCGGACGCCGGGGCCGGCGTCGGGACCGCGGCCTCGACGTCCTGGCGGGTCACCACGCCACCCGAACCCGAGGGCTCCACGAGGCGCAGGTCCACGCCCAGGTCGCGCGCGAGCTTGCGCACCGGGGGTTTGGCCATCGGCCTGGTGATCGGCGTGACCGCCGGCTCGACCGCTGGCTCCGGCGCTGGTGATGGCGCTGGTGATGGCGCAGGCGCGGCGGGAAGGGC
>JBAPWU010000428.1:0-3500 GCA_049283855.1 Kineosporiaceae bacterium | reverse complement strand
GTGCCGTCCGGGATCGGCGCGCCGGTCATCACCCGCACCGCCGTCCCCGCCGCCAGCGTGAGCGGCTCGCTCGGCCCGGCCGGAACGTCGGCGGCCACGGGCAGGCTCACCGGGTGCTGCTCGCCGGCGCCGGCGACGTCCGCCAGCTGGACGGCGTAGCCGTCCATCGCCGAGTTGGCGAAACCCGGCAGGTCGAGCTCGGCGGACACGTCCTCGGCGAGCACGCAGTCGAGCGCCTCGAGCATGTGGCAGGCTCGCGGCGGCACCACGGCCACGGCGGACAGGCACCGCGCCAGGTGGTCCTCGACCGATATCACGCGGTCACTCTAGTAGCGTGTCGCCGCTAATCGGGGCGGTTGGTGGGTTATGCCGGTACTGGCGGGTTCCTTCCCCTTCAGCCCGCCAGGAGCGAGTCGATGATGTCGAGGTCGAAGTCGCGGCGGGTGGCGTTGAGTGCTGCGGATCGCGAGATGCTGGTGAGTCTGGTTCGTACCGGGTCGCATCCGGCCCAGCAGGTACGTCGGGCGCGGATCCTGCTGGAGCTCGATGAGAACGATCCGGAGCGTGAGGGTCCGGTGCCGACCCAGGAGGTGATCGCGCAGCGGGCCGGGGTACATGTCGGCACGGTGGCGAAGGTCTCCAGGGTGTATGCCGATCACGGCGGCGACGTCGAGGCGACGATCAGCCGCAAGCAGCGGCTCACCCCGCCGGTGGAGCCGAAGGTGACCGGTGAGGTCGAGGCCCGGGTGATCGCGTTGGCCTGTTCGGCTCCGCCGGCAGGGCAGGCACGGTGGTCGTTGCGGCTGCTGGAGAAGCACATCGCGCTGGTCGAGGACATCCCGGACCTGGACCACTCCACCATCGGCCGGATCCTCAAAAGGGGGCGCTGCGTCCTCATTTGAAGCAGTGCTGGACCATCCCACCGAAGGCCAACGGCGAGTTCGCCGCCCGGATGGAAGACGTCCTGGACGTCTACGCCCGGCCCCACGACCCGAACACCCCGGTGGTGTGCATGGACGAGAAGCCCTACCAGCTCTTGGGTCACGTCCGTGACCCGATCCCCGCCGCGCCGGGCCGGGACCGCAAGGAAGACTCCGAGTACGTCCGCCACGGGACGTGCTCGATCTTCGTGTGGGTCGAGCCGCTGGCCGGACGCCGCCGCGTCATCGCCAGACGCCAACGCACCAGGGTCGACTGGGCGCAGGAGGTCGACCACCTGCTCACCGTCGACTACCCCGACGCCGACCGGGTCGTGCTGGTGATGGACAACCTGAACACCCACACCCTCGGCTCCCTCTACGAGGCGTTCGAGCCGGCCAAGGCCAGAGCCCTCGCCCAGCGCCTGGAGATCCATCACACGCCCAAGCACGGGTCCTGGCTGAACGTCGCCGAGATCGAACTGTCCGCGCTGACCCGCCAATGCCTGGACCGGCGCATCGACGACCTCGACATCCTCAACACCGAACTCACCGCCTGGCAGACCGCCGTCGACGCCGACCAGCGACAGGTCAACTGGCACTTCACCACCAGCGACGCCCGCACCCGACTCCGTCACCTCTACCCAAACTATTAGAGGCGACGGTCTACTAGGGCTACTGGCGGGATCGGCCAGGTCGCAGCGGACCGCCAGGGGTCAGCCGTCGAGCCGGGCGACGTAGCCGCGCAGCCAGGTGCGCAGGTCGGCGCCGAGATCGGGGTGGTCGCAGGCGATCTGGACGACGGCCTTGAGGTAGTCCAGCCGGTCCCCGGTGTCGTAGCGCCGTCCCCGGAAGATCACCCCGTAGACCCCGGAACCCGCCCCGGAGGCATTCGTGAGCGTCTGCAGGGCATCCGTCAGCTGGATCTCCCCGCTGCGGCCGGGGCTGGTCGTGCCCAGCACGTCGAAGATCCGCGGGTGCAGCACGTAGCGGCCGATCACGGCCAGATTGCTCGGTGCGTCGGCCGGGTCGGGCTTCTCCACCATGCCGGTGACCCGCACCACGTCGGCCTCACCGGTCGGCTCCACCGCCGCGCAGCCGTACAGGCCGATCTGCTCGTGCGGCACCTCCATCAGCGCCACCACATTGGCCCTGGTCCGTCGCTGCACGTCGATCATCGTGCTGAGCAGGGGATCGCGGACGTCGATCAGGTCGTCCCCGAGCAGCACCGCGAACGGCTGGTCCCCGACGTGATGGGCCGCGCACATGACGGCATGCCCGAGACCGCGGGGGTCGCCCTGGCGGGTGTAGTGCATGTCGGCCAGCACATTCGACTTCTGCACCCGGGCGAGTCGAACCAGGTCGCCCTTGGCCTGCAGCGCCTCCTCGAGCTCCCAGGCCCGGTCGAAGTGGTCCTCCAGCGAGCGCTTGTTCCGGCCGGTGATCACCAGCACGTCGGACAGGCCGGCCGCGACGGCCTCCTCGACCACGTACTGGATCGCCGGCTTGTCCACCACCGGCAGCATCTCCTTGGGAGTCGCCTTGGTCGCCGGCAGGAACCGGGTTCCCAGACCGGCGGCCGGGATCACCGCCTTGGTCACGGCCGGCCCGAGCGTGCCGGCGCCAGCCAGAGCCGAGCTGTCGAGTACGTCGGTCATCCCCAACTCCCAGGTGAATGTGGTCCTCTTCGATCGGGGCGCAGATCAACCCCGACCGGCCGGCCCCCGGACCGTCGCTCCATTCTTACCCTGAGTGAACGCTGTCACGCAGGTCGACTCCCGGAACGCGTCGGATCGCCGGCCGGCGCCGGAGCCGCCGAGGCGCGGCACCACCGGTCACGGCCGGCCCTCTTGGCCGCGTACAGGGCGGTGTCCGCCGCGTGCAGCACCTCGGTGGCGCTGGTGCCGTGGTCGGGGTAGGTGGCGATCCCGATCGAGACGGTGACCGGACGCTCCTGGGCGCCGGAACGGAACGGCTCGGCCCGCATCCGCTGCATCACCCGGCGCACCACCGCCTCGGCCCCGGCCGTCCCGGTCTCGGGCAGCACCACCGCGAACTCCTCGCCGCCACGGCGAGCGACCAGGTCCACCTCGCGCAGACAACCGCGCAGGCGATGGGCGAACTCGCGCAGCACGGCGTCCCCGAAGGCGTGCCCGCCCCAGTCGTTGACCTGCTTGAAGTGGTCGAGGTCGAGCATCAGCACCGACAGGGTGCGCCCGAACCGGTGGGCGCGCTCCACCTCCCGGGCCAGGGTCGAGGTGAGGTGGCGCATGTTGCCCGCCCCGGTCAACGGGTCGGTCACCGACATGCGCTGCGCGTCCAGGTGCTCCTGCACGTTGGCCACCGCGGTTCCGGCGTGGACGGCGAGCGAACTGACCGCGGCGATGGCTGCCTCGTCCAGCGGGGGCTGCCCGCGGCGGCGGGCCACGGCCAGCACGCCGTACATCTCCTCGCCCCGGCACATCGGCACGGCCAGGGCCGACCCGGCCGCGGGGGCCAGGTCGGCCGGACACGCCTCGGCGGTGTCCGCGGCCCGGGCGGCCAAGCTGGTCAGGCGCTCCAGCACCCCCGCCACCCACGCGC
>JBAPWU010000427.1:0-1552 GCA_049283855.1 Kineosporiaceae bacterium | reverse complement strand
GAGGAGCCCCGCGCCCGGCTCGGCTCGCTCGCGGCCTGGCTCTACGGCCGCCCCGCCGAGCGCCTGCTCACCCTCGGCGTGACCGGCACCAACGGCAAGACCACCACCACGTTCCTGCTGGACGGCGCGCTGCGCCGGCTCGGGCGGCGCACCGGCCTGGTCGGCACGATCGAGCTTCGGGTGGACACCGAGGTGATCCCCTCCACCGGGACCACGCCCGAGGCGCCCGACCTGCACGCCCTGTTCGCGGTGATGGTCGAGCACGGCGTGGACGTGTGCTCGATGGAGATCTCCAGCCATGCCCTGGCCCAGCACCGGGTGGACGGCCTGACCGTCGACGTCGCCGGCTTCACCAACCTGTCCCAGGACCACCTCGACTACCACCACACCATGGACGAGTACTTCGCGGCCAAGTCGGTCCTGTTCACCCCCCAGTTCGCCCACCGGGCCGTGGTCTGCGTCGACGACGGATGGGGCCGCCGGCTCGCCGCGCGGCTCGCGGTCAGCGACGTCCCGGTGGTCACGGTGGGCTCCCGGCCGCCGACCGGCGCGGCCGAGGGTGCTCCGGCCGCGCTCGCGGACTGGCAGGTCACCTCCACCGCGGTGCGCGAGGGAACCACCGTGGCTCGGCTGCGCACCCCGGCCGGCGAGGCACTCGCGCTCTCCCTGCCGCTGCCGGGCGACTTCAATGTGGCCAACGGGGTGCTGGCGCTGGCGATGCTGGTCGAGGCCGGGTTCGGGGCACACGAGGCCGCGATCGCGCTGGCCGGCGCGGGCCCGGTGCCCGGCCGGATGGAGCGGGTCAGTTCCGCCGAGCCGGGCGCGGCGACCGGCGAGCCACTGGCCGTGGTCGACTACGCACACACCCCGGACGCCGTGTCGGCAGCGTTGAATGCCTTGCGGCAGAACGCGAAACCGCTCGTGGTCGTGCTCGGTGCGGGCGGTGACCGGGACCGGGACAAGCGCCCGCTGATGGGAGGCGCCGCGGCCGCTGTCGCCGACGTCGTGGTGGTCACCGATGACAACCCCCGCTCGGAGGATCCGGCGGCGATCCGGGCCGCGGTCCTGGCCGGTGCCCGGGAGCGCGCCGGTGGCAGCGGCGCCCTGGTGATCGAGATCCCCGGGCGCCGGGCGGCGATCGCCGAGGCCGTGAGCCGGGCCTGGTCCAGCGAGGGAACCGGCGTGGTGCTCGTCGCCGGCAAGGGCCACGAGCAGGGCCAGGACGTGGCCGGCACGGTGCACCCGTTCGACGACCGTGCCGTGCTGCGCCAGGCGCTGGACGAGCAGGCGCGCCTGGCCGACCAGAGGAGTCCCTCATGATCCGGTTGAGCCTCGACGAGGTGGCCGCGGCCACCGGGGCCCGCCTCGCCGGGGGTGCGGCCGCCGGCGCCGTGGTCGAGGGACCGGTGGTGATCGATTCGCGCATTGTGACTCCGGGCGCGCTGTTCGTGGCCTTCGCGGGGGAGCGGGTCGACGGCCACGACTACGCGGCGGCCGCGGTCGGCGCGGGTGCGGTCGCGGTCCTTGCCGCCCGCGAGCTCACTGGGCCCGC
>JBAPWU010000426.1:0-3492 GCA_049283855.1 Kineosporiaceae bacterium | reverse complement strand
GGTCACGCGCGGCCCGCCACGGCGGTCGCGGGTCGTCGATGCCGTGCGCCAGGACCCAGTGCGCCAGCTCGACCAGCCGCTGCTCCAACTGCGTGGCCGGAGGCGGTGGGCCGGGAACCAGCGCCGTGAACTCCGGCCGGCCGGCGCGTGCCGGGAGCCGAAGGGTCAACCAGCCCTCATCCGGCCGGACGTCGTCCACGGGCACCGAACGGCGGCCGCCACGGGGATCGGCCCAGCGCTGCTCCCCCTGGCCGAGTTTGGTCTCCTGCGGCGGGAAATCCAGCTGCCAGGTCGTCGAGCGCCCCACCGTGACCAGGGGTCGGGCCCCGCGCAGACCGCCCACGGCGGTCGGGTCGGCGATCAGCTCCTGGTCGGTGAGGGTCAGCCGCTGGAAGTGGTCCCACCAGTCGGGCAGCGCCTCCCGCCGGTGCCAGTCGAGCAGCATGGCGAGCAGCCAGATCGCCTCCTGCTCGGCGGTGCGCTCTGCACCCTCGGCCCGGGCCGCCGGGGGCAGCAGTCCCAGCAGAGCCGAGCGCAGCCGGTCGCTCTGGTCCATCGCCGCGCGGAGCGTGGGCGAGGGGTGGCCGTCGGCCAGGCTCGGGCGAGGAAAGACCGGGTCACCACCGGCCTCGCGACGGACCCCTTCCAGCCAGTCCCGCAGGGCCTGGGTGGAGCGGCAGTCCTCCTCGTTGTAGACCCGGATCCCCTCCAGGAGTGCGCCGTCCTCCTCCGGCGATCGCTCCGGCGGACCCTCGGGCGAGCGCCGGGCCAGCCAGGTCTCGAAGGCCACGACCGAACCCATCGCGTCGTTCACCGCGGCCTCGCCCCGGTGGCCGCGGTCGGCCCCCCAGTAGAGGGCCTCGAGCTTCTTCAGCGAGTACGACGACGTGCCGATCCGCACTCCCTGACGGACCACGGCGTACAGGTCGACCAGGCGGTGACCGCGCAGCAACCGGTCGACCTCGGCGCCACGCGTGCCGTGGCGCCCGGACAGCCCCTGCAGCCGGAGCCGCTCGTACGGCGCGTAGTGATAGACGTGCATGCCCGGATCGTGCGCCCACGCCGCCATCAGATGGTCGACCAGAGCCTCGAAGGCCTGACGCTCCTGCTCCGGCGAGACGGCCCAGTACCCGGTGAACGCTCCCCGGTCGACCACGCCGAACAGGTACTCCAGCCCGTGCTCCCCGACGAACGGGTCGCCCTCGATGTCGAAGAACACATCGCCGGGCGAGGGCTCGGGCAGCAGCGCCAGACCGCGGCCCGGTTCGGCGTCGAGCAGCTCGTAGGGCAGGGGGCCCGCGCCGCGCGCGGCCACCTGCAGGCGGGCCTGGCGCTTCAGCCGGGTGCCCACCGGTCCGGCGAGCGAGACCGGCAGGTCCTGTTGCTGCGCGCCGGCCAGGGCTGCCACGGTGGTCAGGCCCGTGGCCCGCAGGGCGTCGGCGTGCACCGTGCGCATCCCGGCCACGAGCGAGAGATGGTCCTGTGCGACCCATTCGGCGCGGCAGTGCGGCTGCCAGCGACACCGGCCGCACTGGCGCACCGGTTCCGGCCGGGTGACCGGTGCCCGGTCGAGGAAGGCCAGGAGCTCCCCGCCGAGGCGCCGCGCGTACGCGGCGCCGTCCGCGAAGCGGTAGGGCCTCTCGACGCCGTCGCCGGTGACCACCACCAGCTCGCGCGGGGGGACGCCCTGCAGCGCCGTCAACCGTTCGGCGTAGACGGCCATCTGCAGCACCGCCGGCACCGTCAGCCGGCGGGCCAGCTTGGTGTCGGCGATGTCGTAGCCCCACCCCCAGCGGCCCGGCAGGTCGTCCCGGCGCAGCAGGAAGTCGGCGTGACCACGCCACCGGCCGTCGAAGAACGTGGCCTGGTAGATCACCTGCGCCCCGGAGGCCATGGCCTCGACGGTGCGCCGCTCCGCCTCGACCAGGGCCGCGGCCCCGCTCGGGGCCGCCGGCGCAGGGATCTCGTGGACCGCCAGGCCACGCTCGCGCAGGTGCCGCAGATAGGCGGTCTCGTGATCGAGACCGCGACGCCACAGCAGTTCGAGGTCGGCGGCCGGGGCCGGCGGCGCCGGGCGCAGGCCCGATGCACACTCGCGGTCGAGGGTGGTCAGATGACGGCAGCCGACGAAACGGGTCAGATCCGTTGCGCTGACCACCAGTTCGCCGTCCACCACCTGCATGACGGGGACGCTAGCGGGTACCTCCGACAGCCCTCGGCGGAGGACTCAGAGCCCTTCGGCCCGGCGTTCCTCCGACAGGAGCAGGTCGAAGTCGTCCGGGTGACGCTCGGCCAGCCGATCCAGGGCCCGTACCCGTGCCCGCCGCGCGCGCACCTCGGGGTCACCCCGCCCACGCAGATCACGCATTGGCGTGCCGGCCAGGAGACCCACCGCACCGGCTGACGCGGCGGCCCGGGTGGTGGTCACGGCCGAGGCACGTGCGGTGCTCCGCCCGGCTCCTGCCGCCGCCGGCGCCAGGCAGACCTGGCAACTCGGCTCTGCTTCCGTGAAGTCGTCGATCGGCTTGACCTTGCGGCATCTGTCGCATCGCCGCCACTTCTCAGCCACTGCACCGTCCTCGTGAAACCTCGTTCAGGGCTCGTGCGAGTTCGTCGAGCCCGGGGTCGCAGCCCACCCTACGACGGATCGCGGAGGGCTCGGCCGCCCCACGCCCGGCGAGAGATCGGCCGACGTTTCGACGACCGGAACAATCCGACGATTCGGCCCACCGGACATCGAGTCTTGACCTAGTGTTGAGGTGTAGGAAAGAGAACGTGAACGGCTCGCACGCCTGGTCGGCAGCCGACGACACGTGGGCATCGTCGGCCAAAGTCGATGGACCACAGCCGTTTCCGAGTGTTTTCGAGATCAGGAGAGCGTCATGCGCCGGCTCGGGAATCGCACGCGTATCGCGGCGATCGGCATCCTCACCGCCGCTCTGTCCCTGGGCGCCCTGGCGCCCCTGAGCCCGGCCGGAGCGGCCACCGCCCGCAATCTGGTGCCGAACGGCTCGGTCGAGCTCCGCTCTGGGGCCAAGCCGACGTCCTGGCTGCAGGTGACCGCGGGCAGCAACACCCGCACGTTCGCGCACGTCCGCGGCGGCGCCAAGTCCGGCCGCTACTTCGTGCGCACCACGATCACCAAGCGCTCCTCGGGCCACGCCGGCTGGGCCTTCGCGCCGGTGGCCGTGTCCGCCGGCGCCACCTACACCTACAGCGACGCCATCCGCGCCAATACCGCCACGGCGCTGCGCGCCCGACTGATCAGCCGCACCGGCGTCGTGACCTACCGCGTGTTCGCCCCTGCGGCCAGGACCTCCACCTGGCGTTCCGGCGGAGTGACCTTCACCCTGCCCAAGGACACGGCCAGGCTCACCATGGAGCGCCTGCTCACCTCCCCCGGTGTGCTGGACGTCGACGTCGCCAGCCTGGTGCTGCGTCGTGCCGCCCCCAGACCCACACCCATCCCGGCCCCGGCCCCGGCCCCGGCCC
>JBAPWU010000425.1:0-3718 GCA_049283855.1 Kineosporiaceae bacterium | reverse complement strand
GTGGCAGGCCCGCGGCCCGCAGCCCGCGTCGTCCGGCACCGCCGGGCCTGCCGGCCCGGCGGGTTCGGTTCCTCCTCTGCCCACGCCGGTCTCGGCCGCCTCGCTGCCCGCGGGGGTCGAGGTCGGGGTGGACGGCGTGGTGCCCTTCCGGGTGGACGCCGAGGAGTTCTTCCAGATCGACACCACCCGTGGCCTGCCCCGCATCGACGCGGCGAGGTGGCAGCTGCGCATCCACGGACTGGTCGACCGCGAGCTCACCATCGACTACGCGAGCCTGCTCCGCCGCGAGCTGGTCGAGCGTGATCTCACCCTGTGCTGCGTCTCCAACGAGGTCGGTGGCGACCTGATCGGCAACGCGGCCTGGCTCGGCACCCCGATCGCCCCGCTGCTGCGCGAGGCGGGCGTGCGGCCCGAGGCCGACATGGTGCTCTCCCGCAGTTCCGACGGCTGGACCGCCTCCACCCCGCTGGAGGCCCTGACCGACGCGCGGGATTCCCTGCTCGCGGTCGGCATGAACGGGGAGCCGCTGCCGGCGCGGCACGGTTACCCGGTGCGGATGGTGGTCCCCGGCCTGTACGGGTTCGTCTCGGCCACCAAGTGGGTGGTCGAGTTGAAGGTGACCCGGTTCGACGCGGACACCGCCTACTGGAGCACGCGGGGCTGGTCCGACCACGGCCCGATCAAGCTCTCCTCGCGGATCGACGTTCCCCGCTACAACGCCACGCCGCGCGCCGGCGAGGTGGCCGTCGGTGGGGTGGCCTGGGCGCCGGGGGTCGGCGTCCGCGCGGTCGAGGTGAGTGTGGACGGCGGCCCCTGGCAGCCCGCCCGGCTCGGCGCCGCGGCCGGGCTGGACACCTGGCGGCAGTGGGTGTTCACCTGGTCAGCGGCGCCCGGTCGCCACACGTTGGCGGTGCGCGCCACCGACGCCGCGGGCCGCGTACAGACGGGGGACAGGGCGCCGGTCGCCCCCGACGGGGCCACCGGGTGGCACACGATCGAGGTGACCGTGCGGTGAGGAGGGCGATCGAGGTGACCGTGCAGTGAGTGCGGGAGGTGCTGGTGGCACCGGCACCGGTGGTGCCGTGAACCTGACCCGGTTCGCCTGGCTGTCCATCGCGGCTGCCCTGCTGACCATCGGACTCAAGTCGGGGGCCTACCTGATCACCGGGTCGGTCGGCCTGCTCTCGGACGCTGCGGAGTCGGGGGTGAACCTGGTCGCCGCGATCGTCGCGCTCACGGCGCTGCGGGTGGCGGCCTGGCCGGCCGATCACAACCATCACTACGGCCACGGCAAGGCGGAGTACTTCTCGGCCGGCGTCGAGGGTCTGATGATCTTCGTTGCCGCGGCCGTCATCCTGCTCACCGCCGTCGAGCGGTTCCTGCGGCCGATGCCGCTGGAGAGCGTGGGGATCGGTCTGGCGATCTCGGCCTTCGCCTCGGTGATCAACGGTGTGGTGGGCGTGATCCTGATCCGGGCCGGGCGGGACCACCGCTCGGCGGCGTTGGCCGCCGACGGGCGGCACCTGCTCACCGATGTCTGGACCTCGGCCGGAGTGATTGTCGGGGTGTTCCTGGTCGTGGTGACCGGCTGGGACCGGCTCGACCCGATCGTCGCCGCCGCGGTGGGCCTGAACATCCTGATCACCGGCTACCGGCTGCTCTCGCAGTCGGTCACCTCGTTGCTCGACGCCGCGCTGCCGGTGGAGGACCTGGCCGAGATCGACACCGTGCTCGACCGCTTCCGCAGCGCTGAGGTCGCCTTCACCGACCTGCGCACCCGGGCCTCGGGCCGGCACCGCTTCATCGCCCTGACCGTGCTGGTGCCGGGGGCGTGGAGCGTGGAGCGCGGGCATGTCCTGGCCGACGAGGTCGAGCGGGCGATCGCCGACGCCCTGCCGGACTGCGATGCGCAGACCCACCTCGAGCCGCACGAGGTCAGGATCGCCGCCGGTTCACCGACCGGAGCCGACGCGCCGGGGTGAGGGCAGCCCGTGGGTGCACCAGGCGCGGTAGTCGGCGCGGATCAACTGCTCGACCTCGGCCCAGTCGTGGGCGCGCAGGACCGAGTGCACCTGGGTGGCATTGGTGGAGTTGGTGAAGGCGATCACCTTCTTGCCGTGCTCCTGCAGCAGCGCGATGTTGCGCGGGGCGTCCTCGACATAGATGTCCGCCTCGACCAACTGCTTGTCGGCCAGGAAGCACAGGTCGTGATAGGGGATCGCCTGCGAGTCCAGCCACTGCACGGTCTGCTCGACGGCGGCCCGGTGGAAGAAGTCGATGAAGAGTCGATGGGTGACCACGCGCACCCGAACACCCTCGTTGGCCAGTCGGCGGATGGCCGGGGCCGCCCCGCGGATCACCGGCATGTTCTGGAACAGCCCGCACTGGGTGACTGCGAACCGATGCAGCCGCCGGTACTCCTCCTCGGTGAAGCCCCACTCGCCGAGGCCGAACGAGACGTTCTCGGTCAGCGACTCCGCGGGTACCTCGCGCCACCCGGCGGCGATCTGGCGGATGAAGCCGTAGAAGTCCGCGACCACGCCGTCCAGATCCAGGCCGAGCACGTACGAGGGAGCCAGGGATGTCACCGGTTCGACCTCGACCGCTGGGCGGGCGACCTTGAGCGCGTGCGCACGGCTCGCCCGGGGCGAGGCCGCCCGGAGCGGCCGCGGCTCTGGTGCGGGAGGCGGGACTCGAACCCGCATGCCCGAGGGCACAGGAACCTAAATCCTGCGTGGCTGCCAGTTACACCACTCCCGCGCGCCCATCCACGACGGGCGAGTCCAGGGTAGGGGGTTCAGACCCCGAGGGCCTTGCGCAGTGAGGCCACGTGCCCGGTCGCCTTCACGTTGTAGCGAGCGATCTCGATCACGCCGTCCGGGTCGACCACCACGGTCGAGCGGATCACTCCGGTGACCTTCTTGCCGTACAGCGACTTCTCGCCCCACGCGCCCCAGGCCCGCATCACGGCCTTGTCCGGGTCCGACAGCAGCGGGAAGGTGATCTGGTCACGGTCGATGAACTCCGCCAGCTTGGCCGGCGGGTCAGGGGAGATCCCGAGCACCGCATAGCCGGCGGCGGCGAGGGCGCCCAGGCTGTCCCGGAAGTCGCAGGCCTGCTTCGTGCACCCCGGCGTCATCGCCGCCGGGTAGAAGTAGACGATCACGTGACGGCCGCGCAGCCCGGACAGGGTGACGGTCGAGCCGTCCGCGGCGGTGAGGCTGAAGTCGGGTGCGGGCGATCCCACGCTCAATGGAGGCACGTCAGCACTCTAGGGCCGGGTGGGGTGCCTGCGGGTCCTCCGGTGGCCTACGGTGATGGCGGAGGTGAGGCCGGTGAGCACCGAGAACCACCGCAACCTGCCGGAGACCCCGGCCGAGCTCGAAGCGGCGATCGCCGAACGGCGCGCCCACCTGGCCCAGACGGTCGACGAACTCGTGCAGCGGGCGCAGCCGAAGGCCATCGCCCAGCGCTCGGTGGTCGATGCCAAGCAGCGGTTCACCGCCGCCACCCGCACCGAGGACGGTCAGCTGCGCACCGAGCGGGTGGCCGCCGTCGTCGGCGCCGCCCTCGCCGTCCTCGCCCTGATCGCCCTCCTCCGCCGCCGCCGCTCCCGCTGACTTCCCTCCGGTGATGCTCCGCGGGGCCGCTCCTTCCGGCGAATGGCAACGATGTCGCGACGGCGTGGCGGAGCATGAGCGGACAGTGCGGGTGCTCG
>JBAPWU010000424.1:0-1836 GCA_049283855.1 Kineosporiaceae bacterium | reverse complement strand
CGCCAGCACCCACCACGCCAGCCGCGGGGTGGATGTCGGCCCGCCGATGGCGGCGGCATCGACGGACCACAGCGCGGCAGAGGCCGTGAGCAGGCCGACGAGCAGCCCGAGCACGCCCACCCGGGGGCTCAGGCGCCGCCGCCAGCGTGGCGACATCCTTACCTCCTACCTCTCCTACGGGCCGGCCGGCCCCGTCGGCCTGCCGCGACCAGCTCGGACGCTGGGCGCCGCCGTCGTCCGCGCTGCCGACCGAATCTTGTGGTCAAAGCACCCATCGGTTGATCGCGCCGGAGGTTGAGGGGTCTCCTGCGCTGGACGGTGTGGCAGCGTCCGTACGTGGCGGTGCCCCGGGAGCGGGGGTCGATCCCGCTCCCGGGGTGGCGGCTCAGGTCCAGCTGCCTCCGGACCAGCTGCTGCCTGACCAGCTGCTGCCGGACCAGGAGGACCCGGACCAGGAGCTGCCCGACCAGGAGGATCCGGACCAGGTGTTGCCGGACCAACTGCTGCCCGACCAGGAGCTGCCGGTCCAGGACGACCCGGTCCAGGACGACCCGGTCCAGGACGACCCGGTCCAGGAGCTGCCGTTCCAGAGGCCCCCGGTCCAGCTGCTGCCGGCTGCTTCGAGGGTGGCCATCGTGGTGGGGTTGAACGCCTTGCCGAAGATGTCCTTCTCACCGGTCAACACCACGCCATTGGCGGTGAGGTGGTCGGTGCCGCGGGCCAGTTCCAGCGAACCGGTGCCGGTGGCGTTGGTGAACTTCTGGGTGTAGCTGACGGGTGCCTTGCCGGCCAGTGTCGTCAGGTCGATCTCGCCTGCGCCTTGGGCCTGACTGTCAGCACCCGGGACCTTCTTGGCATTGTTGGTGATGAAGCACTTGACCTGGTCCGGGGTCAGGCTCGGGTACTTCTGCAGGATCAGCGCTGCTGCGCCCGAGGCGACTGCCGCGGCCTGTGACGTGCCGCTACCGCGGAAGTAGCGGGTGTCGATTCGGCCTTCGAGGTGGGTCTGGTCGATGTGGGATCCGGGAACTCGCAAGCCCTGCAGGTGGGAACCGACCGCGACGAAGTCGGGATTCTTGCACAACGAACCGCACCCGGACGAGCTCGCCGAGTAGGAGCCCATCGCGTCGTCGTTCGGGATGGCCGTGCCCATCGGGTCGTAGCCGCCGACCCCGATCACGTACGGATTGTACGCCGGAGAAGCCAGGCCAGGCGCACCGCTGCCACGCTGGTACCCGGTGTTGCCTGCGGCGGCGACGACGACGATGCCCTTCTTCCAGGCCTGCTCGACCGCGTAGGCGAGGGGGTCGATGGTCGAGGACTGGGTGGAGTTGGTGCCGTAGGACAGGTTCAAGACACGGATGTTCATCCCGTTGTCGTTCTTGTGCTGGATCACCCAGTTGATCGCGGCGATCACCTGGGTGACGTCCACCCCACCGTCGGCGACACCGACCTTGACGTTGACGATCCGGGCGTCGGGGGCCATCCCCCGGTAGGCCGAGGCCGGCGCGGAGGCGTAGGGGGCGGTCAGGGTCGCGTCACGCCCGGCGATCAGGCCGGCCATGAACGTGCCGTGCCCGTTGGTGTCCAGGTACCGGAAGGAGGGGTTCTGCGACTCCAGCGACAGGTCCGGACCATTGATCACCTTGCCGGGGGTGTTCAGGCCGGCGACCGGGGCGACCCCGGTGTCGATCACCGCGACGTCGACGCCCTGACCGGTGTACCCGGCGGTCCACCACGCCTTCGCGCCGGTGTAGGCGGTGGTGGCGGACATCGAGTTCGGGTCCAGGGCCGGGTCGTACGTGGCCGCGGCCGCCGGGCTGGCCACCCCCAGAC
>JBAPWU010000423.1:0-1635 GCA_049283855.1 Kineosporiaceae bacterium | reverse complement strand
CCGCACCGCCGTACAGCCAGCTGCGCAGGTCGCGCTCCTGGGCCCGGGCCAGCCGCACCACCTGCGCCGCGTCGTCGCTGCTGCGCTGGATCAGGGCGAGGGTCTGCAGCACGGAATCGTGCAGGTGAGCGGCGATGTCGGCGCGCTCAGCGTCGCGCACCCGGGCCTCCCGCTCGGCGCCCAGGTCGCGCCACAACCGGATCCCCCAGGGGGCCAGGACCAGGAGGGCCCCACCGAGCATCGCCGCCACGGCGACCAGGACCCGGCCCGCGTAGGCGACGTCGGTGCTGCCGACGACCGCGAGCAGCACGCCACCGAGCACCAGGAGCACCCCGGCGGCCACGCGCAGCGCCGTGATCCGCCCGCTGGCCCCACCGGAGGCCCAGCGCGACCCCTGCACCTCGTCCAGCTGGGTGTAGACCAGGGCCGCACCGCCGAGTACCACGAACAGCGGCAGCAGGGCGCCGAGCGGAACCTGCCAGCCGATCTGCCCGCCCAGCACCACCAGGCCACCGGCCAGCAGCAGCCCGCCCACCACCACATCGCCGAGCCGGGTGGACGGCCCGCGCCGGGAGGAGTTCCGGGCGCCGGACGGCGCATCCGCCGTGACCGGCTCACCGCCGGTCGGGACCAGGGCCCACAGCCAGATGTACACCACTAGCCCGAACCCACCGGAGAGCGCGGTCAGGACGAAGGCCAGGCGGACGGCGCGCACCGGGAGACGGAGATGGGCGGCGACGCCGCCGGCGACCCCGGCCACCACCCGACCCTCACGGGGGCGCACCAGCGGCGGCCGGGTCGCGACGAGCTCATGGGGTGCCGCGGGCGGCGGCATCGCCGCAACGGGTGCTATCGCCGCAACGGGTGCTGGGGAATCGGTCGGGGCAACGCTCACGCACCCATCTTCGCCCCGCGCCCATCTCCCGTGCCTCAGGGCTGGGCCCGGGTTCGGAACCAGGGTCGGGTCAGGGACCTACCGGATACCGCCGGACCGCCGCCCGGACGAGAGTCGTGCCATGACCAGTCAGCCGCCTCCCTCGACTCCGCCGTCTCCCTCGACACCGTCCTCGATGCAGCCCCCGGCGCCGCCCCGGCCCCCGGGCGGCCCGGACGTGTTCACCAGGATCCGTGCGCTCGGCATCGTGCGCCCCGACGAGGGCCGGTGGGCCGCGGGGGTCGCCGCTGGCCTGGCCCGCCGCTGGGGCGTCGACCCCCTGCTGGTGCGCGGTGCGTTCGTGGCGCTGAGTCTGTTCGGGGTCGGCCTGTTCCTCTATGGCGCCGGATGGCTGTTGCTGCCGCACCCCGACGGGCGGATCCACGCCCAGGAGGTCACCCACGGCACGGTCACCGCCGGCTTCGTGGGATCCGTGGTCGCGATCCTGGCCGGAATGCCGTTCGGCGGCAACTGGTCCGGCGACGGCCCCGGATTCGGCTGGTCGTTCGGCCCCGGGGTCTTCACCCTCGCCATCGTCGGGGCCGTGGCCTGGTGGCTGTTCCACCGGCGTGAGCGCCCGGTGTCCTCGACCGCCGCCCCGGCGTCGTCGTCGTCGACGTTCGCCGGCAGCGGCACCGGCAGCAGCGGCGGCAGCACCGGCAGCGCCTCCGCGGCCTACGAACCCCCCGTCACGCATGCCG
>JBAPWU010000422.1:0-3598 GCA_049283855.1 Kineosporiaceae bacterium | reverse complement strand
GCCGTGGGCGGAGGCGACCCGGACGGCGAGCGCCAGGAGGAGGCCGACGGCCAGGTTGATCGCGAAGATGGCCCGCCAGCCGGCCACCGCCAGCACCACCGCGCCGAACAGCGGGCCGACCACGCTGCCGATCTCCTGGACCGCGGAGACGATGCCCAGCGGCACCCCGCGCCGATCCGCGGGGTACAGGTCGGCCACCAGGGCCAGGGTCGCGGGCACCAGGCCACCGCCGCCGACGCCCTGCACGAACCGGCCGGCCACGATGCTGGGCAGGTCGTAGGCCAGGGCCGTGGCCAGCGACCCGGCGGCGAACACGATCAGCGACAGCACCAGCACCGGCACCCGGCCGCGCAGATCGGCGATCCGACCGATCAGCGGCAGCATGGCGATGTAGCCGAGCAGGAACCCGGAGACGATCGGCGCCGCCCGCTGCAGTTGGACGACGTCGCCGCCGACCCCGGTGACCATGTCCGGCAGGGCCATGACGACGACGTAGGTGTCGGCCGCCGCGAAGGCCACCGCGACCGACGACAGCCCCAGCACCAGGCGCGTCCGCCGGCCGGTCATGGGGCAGTGATCTCCCGGGTGGTGCCGTACGCCGCGAAGACGACCGTGTAGGTCATCGAGGCGCTCCGGGGGTAGAAGACGCCGGTGAAGGCCGCCTGGCGCAACTCGTCGGTGTCGGTGACGGAGTACACGGCCGCGAAGGACTCCCCGGTCGAGCTCGGGATGACCTTCTTCATGGCCGCGCCGGGCACGGTGCCGGTGTACTCGGTGAGCACCTCGGCGTTGTCCGTGCCGCCGCGCACGCTCGCCCCCTTGGCGAGGCCGGTGGTCAGGGGCAGGAGGGAGGAGAAGCCCGTGCCGGCGCCGAGGAACGCGGCGGGATCGGGGGCGCCGTAGTCGGCCAGGTCGACCACGGACCACCCGGTGGTCAGGGGGAGCTGGGCGAACACCTTGCCGCCCACCGCGATCACGGGGACCTCGACGCTCGACCCACCGAAGATCACCTTGAGGGTGCCGTCGAACGCCGGGGCCCGGGTGGCGACCCCGTTCGCCTCGGTGATGCCGGACACACCCTTCGGCAGGTCCTTGGTGCCGAGGGTCAGCCGCAGGCCGGTGGTGCCGTCCAGCTTCTGCCGGGCCGCCGCGAGCACCTGCTGGGGGGGCCGCTCGGCGGCGCCACGGCTGCCTTCGTTGGTGGTGCAGGCGGTGGTGAGCGGCGCGAGGGCGGCGACCAGAACCCCCACCATGGCCCGTCGCACGCTCAGCGCAGCAGACATGTCGTCAGGCTCCCACACCCCAGCGGCCGCCGGGTCGGAGCAGCGCAGGCGGCGTGAGTGACGTTCGGCCCCGCACCGCGGCCACCGGAGGGGCGATGGTCGAAGGAGGGCCGGGCAGGGGGCCGCGGGGCAGATCGCCGCGGTGCCCATCCGGCGGATCGAGAGGGAACAACCATGATTGCCATTGCCGATGCGGCCGAGGAATTCCTGACCGCGAAGCGGATCGCGGTGACCGGGGTGTCGCGCACCGCGAAGGGTCACGGGGGCAACGTCGTCCTGCAGGGGTTGCGCGCCCGCGGATTCGACGTCGTGCCGGTCAATCCGAACGCCGACGAGGTCGAGGGAACCACCTGCTACCACTCGCTCAGCGACATCCCCGGCACGGTGGACGCCGTGGTGATCGCCACCTCGTCGGACAAGGCCGAGGCGACCGTCCGGGAGTGCGAGCGGCTCGGCGTCCGCCAGGTGTGGCTGCACCGCTCGCTGGGCGCCGGCAGCGTCTCGGATGCCGCCGTCGACTACGGCAGGTCCCACGGCATGCGGATCATCCCGGGCGGATGCCCACTGATGTTCGGTGCGGACGCCGACCGCGGGCACCGCTTCATGCGCGGCTTCTGCCGGATGACAGGAGCCGTTCCCCGTCAGGTCTGACCCTCGTGACAAGTGACGGAGAGTGCGAATTCGATAACAAAGCGTTATGCCCGGAGTCGGCCGGCGGCACGACCGCACACGCCTCTGACCGGCCCGCCTCTGATCGGGCCGGCAGAGTCATCACGAGTACAGCGATCAGGTGTCGCCGCCCGCGCCAGCGTTCGGCGCCAGCTCGTGCAACCGGGCGCTGAGCTCGTCGACCTTTGCCTCGTCGCCGTCGTTGATCGCCTCGTCCATCTCGGCGATCAGGTCGTGGACCAGGGGGTCACCAGTGCGAAGATCCGGCTTGTCCCTCATCGTGATCCCTTCTCTCTCTGCGGACCTCGGCCCGCTGCGGCGCCCTCCCTCGCCGAGCGGACCGGTCGAACGGACTCACCGCGCGCGGGGATGACGCCTCACTCTCATCGTGCACCGCACGGGGCGGACATGGAGGGGGACGTTGGTGGGCCAGATGCGGACCCTCGGCCCTGCGCGGCAGCACGGGCATGCCCGCCGCGGCGATGCCATGCTCTCGGGGTGCCCGAACACGATCTCGACCTCGACCTCGACCTCGACCTCGTGGAGCACCTGGTGGACCGGCACCGGGCTGACGCCCTGGAGCCGGGACTGGCCTACGGCGTCGTCCTCGATGGCCACCTGGTGCACAGCGGCGGGCGCGGCCTGGGCACTCCAGCGGTCACCCCCGACGCCGACACGGTCTTCCGGATCGCCTCGATGACGAAGGTCTTCACCGCGGCCGCGGTGCTGCTGCTGCGCGACGACGGCCGGCTCCGCCTGGACGACGAGGTGGCGACCCACGTGCCGGAGGCCGCCGGGCTCCGGCCGCCGACGGACGACGCCCCGCCGATCACGGTCCGCTCCCTGCTGACCATGGCCGCCGGGTTCCCCACGGACGACCCGTGGGGCGACCGGCAGCAGGACCTGCCGGACGACGACTTCGCCCGGCTGCTGACGGCCGGTCTGAGCTTCGCCTGGACGCCGGGAACCACCTTCGAGTACAGCAACCTCGGCTATGCGCTGCTCGGCCGGGTGATCTCGGCCGCCGCCGGTGAGCCGTATGCGGACGTCGTCACCCGCCGTCTGCTGGAGCCGCTCGGCCTGACGGCGACCGGCTTCACCGCGCAGGGGGTGCAGGCCGGGCGGCTGGCCCAGGGCCACCAGCGCTCCGGAGACATCTGGGAGCCGGTCCCGTTCGCCGGGCACGGCGCGTTCGCCCCGATGGGTGGGCTGTTCAGCACGGTGCGGGATCTGTCCCGGTGGGTGGGCTGGCTCGCCGCCGCGTTCCCTCCCCGGGACGATCCCGGCGACGGCCCGCCCCGGGGGGACCGCGCCGTTCAGTCCCCGCTGAGCCGTGCCTCGCGCCGGGAACTGCAGCTGCCCCACCTGGCGCTGCCCCCGACCGTCACCTGGCGCTCGATCGCCGAGCCGCCCGACGTCCGTGGGGTCGGCTACGGGTTCGGCCTGGTGATCGAGCAGGACCCGCGGCTGGGCAGGCTGGTCAGCCACAGTGGCGGCTACCCGGGCTTCGGCTCGCACATGCGCTGGCATCCGGCGAGCGGGCTCGGGGTCGTCGTCCTCGGCAATGCCACGTACGCCCCGGCCCAGCGACTGGGCACCGGGCTGCTGGACGCGCTCCTGGCCGGCGGCGCCGCGGAGCGTGCGGC
>JBAPWU010000421.1:0-5549 GCA_049283855.1 Kineosporiaceae bacterium | reverse complement strand
TCGTGCACCACGGCGACCGTCGCGCCCGGGTCGGCGCTCGCCGGAGCCAGGGTGTCCAGCGCCCACTCCAGCACCCGGGTCACCCCGATGTCGGAGTCCTCCACCGGGATGGCCGCACGGACCACGGCCAGCGCGGCACGCGGGTCGACCGTCGCGGTGTGCACCCCCGACCGCAGCCCGTTCCAGACCGCGGCGCGCATCAGGGGTTCGTCCAGCCCGGGGAGCAACCGCGGCAGAGCGGCCACGGTGATCGGGTCGGGTGCCGTGAGCGCCCAGGTCTGCTCGCCCGGATCGAGCACCACGGCCGCCGTGGACAGGTCGAGGGGACCGGCGCCGTCCGGCAGGGCAGTGCGAGGCTCTGCGACGTGGACCGGGGTGCGCCGCCAGACCAGGCCGTCCCGGACGGCGACCTCGAAGGTGTGCTCGCGGCGCGCGGTCTCCCCCGGCGGCGGCTCGACCACGATCTCGGCCGAGGAGCGGTCGAGGCTGATCCGGTCGAGCCCGGCGGTGCGCAGCCAGCTCGCCGTCCACCCGCGCAGCTCCGACGCCCCGGCCGACTCCCAGGCCGCGAACAGGTCGTCCATGGTGGCATTGGCGAACCGGTGGCGGGCGAAGTGCTCACGCACCCCGCCGAGGAAGACCGCCTCGCCCAGGCTCGAGGCCAGCTGTTTCAGCAGCGCAGAGCCCTTGCTGTAGGAGATCCCGTCGAAGTTCGCCAGCGCGGTGGCGGCATCGTGCGCGCCGTTGCCGGCCACCGGATGGGTCGAGGGGCGCTGGTCGGCGATCAGGCCCCACTGCTTGCGGGCGAAGGAGTCCATCACCCACGCGTCGTCGAACCCGGTCGCCTCGGCCGTCACCCGGCAGCCCATGTACTCGGCGAAGGACTCGTTCAGCCACAGGTCGTCCCACCAGCGGGGGGTGACCAGGTTGCCGAACCACTGGTGGGCCATCTCATGGGCGACGGTGACCGCCCGCGAGGTCCGCCGGGACCGGGTCACCTGGGCGCCGAACACCAGCGGATCGCGGAAGGTCACGCAGCCCGGGCTCTCCATCGCGCCCGCGTTGAACTCGGGCACGAACGCCTGGTGGTAGTCCCCGAACGGATACGGCACGGCGAACAGCCGGTGGAACTCCGCGAAGCACTGGCGGGTCACGGCGAACAACTCGTCCACGTCGCGGTCCAGGTCGGCGGCCAGTGAGCGCCGGGCGGACAGGCCGAGGGCGATCCCGGACCCCTCACCGCCGGTGCTGTCCCGCACCACGTGGTAGGGCCCGGCCACCAGGGCGACGTGATAGGTGGACAGGGGCGGCGTCGGTTCGAAGGTCCACAGGCCCGGCTCGGCCTGCTCGCCCGGGGCGTTGCCGATCGCCACCCAGTCCGGCGGGGTCCGCACCGTCAGCGTGTACGGCGCCTTGAGGTCGGGCTGATCGAAGCAGGCGAAGATGCTCGGCGCGGCGTCCAGGAAGGACATGGCGTAGACGTAGTGCCGCCCGTCGGCCGGGTCGACCGCGCGATGCAGGCCCTCGCCGTCCGTGCGGTAGCCCATCACGGCCTCGACGACGAGCTCGTTCTCGCCCGGGTCGGGGTGCACCGGGAAGCGGGCCCCGTCCAGGGCGCCGGCGTCGAGGGCCGTGCCGTTCAGCCGGACGGCGCGCAGCGCCTTCGGAGCGACGTCCAGGAAGGTCGGCCGGCCGTCGGAGTGGAACCGGATGCTGCTCCGGGAGCCGAACGTGGAGGTGTCGCCGGCCAGGTCCAGGTCCACCAGGCAGCCGTGCACCGTCACCCGCTCGGCCCGCTCGACCGCCTCCTCCCGCCCCAGACTCCCCACCCCCCCACCCTCCCACCTGGCCCTCCCACCTGGCGATACTCCGCGGAGCCGCCGGTCCGCGCCCTCTCCGGGGCCTGTGTCGCCTGCCCCAGGGAGCATGAGCGCAGGGGTGCGATGCGGATACTGAGCGTGTCGGTGAGTGAGCGGTGTGTGTGCGGGGGCATCTCATATGCGAGATACGGTGGCCCTCATGCCTGAGGCTCAACTCGCACGGATCGGCACTCTGATCCGCGGCGCACGGACGTACCGCGGACTCACCCAGACCCAACTTGCCGAGGCCCTCGGCACCAGCCAGAGTGCGGTACACCGGATCGAACGCGGTCAGCAGAACCTGACCGTGGAGATGATCGCCAGGATCGGTGAGGCGCTCGACTCCGAGCTCATCCAGGTGGGCAGTGGCCCGGTTCACCTGCGTGTGCACGGGCCGACCAAGCTGGCCGGGTCGATCGACGTCAAGTCGTCGAAGAACGCCGGGGTGGTGCTGCTCTGCGCGGCACTGCTCAACCGGGGGCGGACCACCCTGCGCCGGGTGGCCCGGATCGAGGAGGTCAACCGCCTGCTCGAGGTGCTGGACAGCGTGGGGGTGCGCAGCCGCTGGCTGAACGAGGCCGGGGACCTCGAACTGGTGCACTCCGGCTCGATCGACGTGACGGCGATCAACGCCGAGGCGGCCCGGCGCACCCGCTCGGTGATCATGCTGCTGGGCCCGCTCGTGCACCTCCTCGAGCGGTTCGACCTGCCGTACGCCGGCGGGTGCCAGCTCGGCCTGCGCACGGTCGAGCCGCATGTGGCCGCGCTGCGCCCGTTCGGGCTGACGGTCACCGCCGCGGACGGCGTCTACCAGTGCGTCGTGGACCGGCGGGTGAGCCCGCGGCGACCCATCGTCCTCACCGAGCGCGGCGACACCGTGACCGAGAACGCCCTGCTCGCCGCGGCGCTGCGCGAGGGCGAGACGGTGATCCGCAACGCCAGTTCGAACTACATGGTCCAGGACCTGTGCTTCTTCCTGCAGTCCCTCGGCGTCACGGTCGAGGGCATCGGCACGACCACCCTGCGCGTCCGGGGGCGCAGCGAGATCGACGTCGACGTCGACTACGCGCCGTCGGAGGACCCGATCGAGGCGATGTCGCTGCTCGCCGCGGCGATCGTGACCGACTCGGAGATCACCATCCGGCGGGTGCCGATCGAGTTCATGGAGATCGAGCTCGCGGTGCTCGAGGGCATGGGCCTGGACTACGAACGCAGCGAGGAGTACCTCGCCGCGAACGGCCGGACCCGCCTGGTCGACCTGACCACACGCAAGTCGGTGCTGCACGCGCCGATCGACAAGATCCACCCGATGCCGTTCCCAGGGCTGAACATCGACAACCTGCCGTTCTTCGCGGTGATCGCGGCGTCGGCGACCGGGCAGAGCCTGATCCACGACTGGGTCTACGAGAACCGGGCGATCTACCTGACCGAGCTGAACCGCCTGGGCGCCTCGGTGACCCTGATGGACCCGCACCGGGTGATGATCGAAGGCCCCACCCGGTGGTCCGGCGCCGAGGTGATCTGCCCGCCCGCCCTGCGACCGGCCGTGGTGATCCTGCTGGCCATGCTCGCCGCCAAGGGCACGTCGTTGCTGCGGTCGATCTACGTGATCAACCGCGGCTACGAGGACCTCGCCCAGCGCCTGAACGCCCTCGGGGCCGACATCGACATCTTCCGCGACGCCTGAGCCGCACGCCGGCCGGGCCGGCGCTCAGCGGACGGCAGCGACCTCGCGCATCACCTCGCGGGTGGCGGCGCAGTCGGCTGCCGACGGCAGACCCCACAGGGGCGGGTAGCCGAACAGCTCGGCGAGCGGGGTGCTGCCGAAGCGCCCGTCCAGGATCTCGATCTGCTGCGCGGTGACCAGGCCCGGGTGCTCGGCGCCGCAGGCGTGGGCGAGTTGCAGCAGCTCGTGCCGCAGGGCCTGCACGTAGGAGGCCAGGTCGTGCGCCTTCAGCCGTGGATCGAGCCCGCGGGCGAGCCAGTTCGACTGGGTGGCGACCCCCGCCGGGCAGTGGCCGGAGGCACATCGCTGCGCCTGGATGCACCCGATGGCCATCATCGCCTCGCGGGCGACGTTGACCAGGTCGCAGCCGAGCGCGAAGGCGACCAGCGCGTTGTCCGGCAGGCCGCACTTGCCCGATCCGACGAACACCACCCGCTCGGCCAGACCCGCCTCCGCGAACGTGCCGTAGACCTTCGCGAAGCCGACCTTGAACGGGAAGGCGACGTGATCGCAGAACGACATCGGCGCCGCGCCCGTGCCGCCCTCGCCGCCGTCGACGGTCACGAAGTCGACGCCGCGGCTGCCGCTGGACATCGCCGCGGCCAACTCGACCCAGAACTCCCGCTCGCCGACAGCCGACTTGATCCCGACCGGCAGGCCGGTGGCCCCGGCGATCGTCTCGACGAAGTCGAGCATGCTGTCCACGTCGCGGAACGCGCTGTGGGTCGACGGGCTGACACAGGCCACGCCGGCCGGGACGCCGCGGATCGCCGCGATCTGCGGGGTCACCTTGGCTGCGGAGAGGACGCCGCCCAGCCCGGGCTTGGCCCCCTGGCTCAGCTTGATCTCGATCGCCCTGACCGGGTTGCGCTCGACCAGGGCGACCAGACGGTCGAGGTCGAAGCGACCCTCCGGGGTGCGGCAGCCGAAGTACCCGGTGCCGATCTGGAAGACGAGGTCGGCGCCGTGCTGGTGATGCGGCGACAGGCCGCCCTCTCCCACGTTGTGCAGGCAGCCCGCGTCGAGGCAGCCGCGGTCGATCGCCTCGATCGCGCGCCCCGACAGCGAGCCGAAGCTCATCGCCGAGACGTTGACCACCGACGCCGGCCGGAACGCCTTGGCCCGTCCCCGGGCCGCGCCGAGCACCTTGGCGCACGGGACGGTGTGGACGTCCGCAGCCGGACGCGGCAGCGGGAACGCGGCGTGCTTGACGATGATGTAGCTCGTGGCCAGTTCCAGCTCGTTGTCGGTGCCGAAGCCGACGTAGCCGCTCGAGCCCCGCGCGGAGCCGTAGACCCACTCCCGCTGATCACGGCTGAAGGGCCGCTCCTCGTCGTTGCTGGTCACGATGTACTGCCGCAGCTCCGGCCCGATCCCCTCGAGCAGGAAGCGGAGGTGCCCGATGATCGGGAAGTTCCGCAGGATGGAGTTGTGCCGCTGGACGAGGTCGACCGCGGCGATCACCAAGAGAGCGGCGACAACCGCCGCGAGGGCCCACGCCATGCCTCCAAGTGGGACACGTTCAGAGGGTGGCGTACAGGCCCGGCGGTGCGACCTTGGACACGCGGCGCCGATGGCCTCAGGGGTGGGGGGCGAGGGTGATCGTGCGGGTGGAGGCGTAGAAGTCCAGCGCGGCCAGCCCCTGCTCGCGCTGGCCGTAGCTGGAGTCGCGCTCCCCACCGAACGGCGCCCAGAAGTCGACCCCGGTGGTGGGTGCGTTGACCTTCACCAACCCGGTCTGAACCCCCTGCGCCACAGCGAGGATCGCGCTCAGGTCACGGCCGTGGATGCTGGTCACCAGGCCGTAGCGCACGTCCTCGGCCAGGTGCACCGCCTGCTCGACGTCGGCCGCAGGCAGGACGACGGCGAGCGGGCCGAACGTCTCCTCCTGGGCCACCGGGTGGTCGGCCGCCACCCCGTCCAGCAGGGTGGGCGCGACGAACCAGCCGTCGCCGTCCGTCGCC
>JBAPWU010000420.1:0-7545 GCA_049283855.1 Kineosporiaceae bacterium | reverse complement strand
GCCCAGGACGCCCCGGCCGACCAGGAAGGCCAGGAAGGCCAGGAAGGCCAGGACGACCGCTGCCGGACCGGATCGTCGACGTCCGCGGTGGGGATCGGGGCACCGATCACGGTCAGCCGCACGGGCTGGATCGGCAGGTCTGGACGGCGTCCCCCGGCGAACGGCTGATGGATGGCCGGGGGGCGGGGCGGGGCGGCCCGGCGGATGTCCCGGAGGTCGATCGGGTCGGTGTCGATGGCCCGGGCGAAGCGCTCGCCGAGTCGTTGGGACGGACGTCGCACGCGGCTGACACTAGCAGCGAAACAGTAACCCTACGTGCTTGTCTCGTCGCTACGTGTCGCGCCGTATGCCCTGGCGGCGGAAGGCGAGCTGCTCGGCGACCGCCCCCACCGCGAACACTCCCGGCGGGATCTCCTCGGACGAGCTGCGCTGGCGGGGCAGGTACGACGACGCCACCACCGCCGCCAGGAAGTCGTCCTCGTTCTCGACCAGTTCGACCACCCCGGCCGCCCCGAGCCGGCGCGAGAACAGTTGCTGGTGGTTGTCCACGTGCTCGCCCCGGGCGGGATCGCGCGGCACCACGATCGGCCGATGGCCCAGCCGCCGGGCCTCGGTGATGGTGGCCGGCCCGCCGTGGCAGACGATGACGTCGCTGACCTCGAACAGCTCCTGCAGCCGATCATGGTCACAGAAGGCGAACCCCGTGCCGTGCCGAGGGGCCCGGCTGCGGCCGTGCTGGATCTGCACGTCCCAGTCCTCCACCCGCGCGGCCCAGTTCTCGGCCCAGCCGACCAGGCGGTCGAAGGGGTGATGATCGGTGCCCACGGTGACGAACATCCGCCGGATCACAGCACGCACCCCACCACGTCGGCCCCGCGGTACAGGCTGCGCTGCTCGTCCCACTGCACCAGCATCGCGTCGGTGAAGGGCCGGCACAGGCGGCCGGTCAGGGTCGGGCTGTCCATCCGGTCGTAGACCTCCAGATACACGGTGGGAATCCGCATCAGCTTGGCCATCAGGAAGAACGGCACGGCCACGCCCGCCCCGGTGGACAGCACCACATCCGGACGGCGCCCGCGCAGCAACCGCCAGGCCAGCCCGACGTTGCGCAGCAGGTTCACCACATTGCGCGTGGTCGGGTGATGGGCCCAGGTGACGTCCTCCTCGCGCAGGATGCTCACGGCGTCCGGGGTGTCGAAGCAGACCCAGTGCCGGCGGTGCTGGCGGCTCCACGGCTCGAGCGCGGTGAGCTGGGCCAGATGCCCTCCGCTGGAACACACCAGCAACAGATCGAGGGACTGCTCCGAGAGCGTCGAGACCACCGCGTCCGGTTCGCCGTACGTGCCCACGTCCACCACCAGACTCCTCCGCACACCAGGTATGGGTATCTGATCGGCGCCTGGCGGCGACTGCCTTAGGTCCGCAGCGACGTGACGTTCCGCTGCGACCGGGGCCCTCGAGCCGCGAGGACAGGGCGGAGCCGTGAACCCACCGCCGCAATAGGCGTGAACCCGCCCATAACAACTGCGGAACAGCTCGTGGCAGGGGTCCATGGCCTCGCCCTGTGCACCTACCGTGGGCTCCCATGGACACGGACTTCACCGCCGTTCCCGACTGGTTCTTCACCCAGAACGGAGGCGCCGGGCTCGCCGTCGCGGACCTCGACGGCGACGGCTTCCCCGACCTGGTGGTGCTCGCGGTGGACGAGCCGCCCGGCCAGAACGCCGGGTACTACCGGGTCGGCCGGACCAGCGACCGGGAGGGCACCGTCGCCTCGTGGAGCGCCTGGATGCCGGTGCCGGACTGGTTCGCCTGGCAGAACCAGGGGGCCGGGATCGCCGTCGCCGACGTCGACGGCGACGGCCGCCTCGACCTGGTCGTCTTCATGGTGGACGCCCCGAACGACCAGAACGCGGGCTACTACCGGGTCGGTCGGGCGCTCGACCCGGACGGGGCGGTGACCGGGGGGTGGACCCCGTGGACCGCGGTGCCCGACTGGTTCAGCTGGGTCAACGCCGGCGGCGACATCACCGTCGCGGACGTCGACGGAGATGGACGGCTGGACCTGGTCGTGCTGATGGTCGACGCCCCGGACGGGCCGAACGCGGGGTACTACCGCAGCGGCCCGCTCGGGACGGACGGGGTGGTCACCGCCTGGCGGCCCTGGGTCCCGGTGCCCGACTGGCGGTTCTGGGAGAACCAGGGCGCCGGCGTCGCCGTCGCCGACCTCGACGGGGACGGCACCCCGGAACTGCTGGCGTTCGCGGTCGACAGCCCGGTGGGCCAGAACGGCGGCTACTACAGCGTCGGCTGGCGCCTCGACGGGCGGGGCCGGCCGGCCGACGGCTGGGGCCCCTGGCAGCCGGTGCCGGACTGGCGCTTCTTCGACAACCAGGCGGCCGCCGTCGCCGTGGCCCCGCTCGGGCCCGCCGGCATGCCACACCTGGTCGTCCTGGCGGTGGACGACCCACCCGGCCAGAACGGCGGTTGGTACCGCGTGCTGGACGCCATGACCGACCTGGAGATGGCGCCGCAGATGGGTGTCTGGCGGCTGCTCGAGGAGGGCTCCCAGGTGCTCGCGGTGCACGCCGCGCTGCTGCACACCGGCGGGGTGGTGTTCTTCGCCGGATCCAGCAACGACCCCGACCGGCACGCCGCGAACCAGTTCGGCACGGCGGTGTGGCACTACCCGTCGCCGCAGTTCAGCCGCCCGGACACGCCGGTGGACCTGTTCTGCTGCGGGCACGCCGTCCTGCCCGACGGCCGGCTGCTGGCCTGCGGGGGCACCGAGCGGTACGACCCCTTCCTCGGGCTGCGGCAGGCGGTGGTCTTCGACCCCGGCGCCGGACCCCCCGACCCGGCGTCCCCGACCGGAAGGGCCGGGGCCTGGACGGCTGAGCCGGAGATGGCCGGGGGGCGGTGGTACCCCAGTCTGGTGGCGCTGGCGGACGGCCGAGTGCTGGCGGTCGCCGGGCTGGACGAGAACAACGTCCTGAACGTCATCCCGGAGGTCTACACGGCGGGGCAGGGATGGACCTCGCAGCCCGCCTCACCGCACTGGCCGATGTACGCGCACCTGTTCCTGCTGGCCGACGGCCGGCTGTTCTACAGCGGTGGGCAGTACGGGGACAACAACGGCGTGAAGCCTGCGGTCTGGGACCTGGCCACGAACACCGCCGTCGACGTGCTCGGGCTGCCGTTCGCCGGGATGCGCAACCAGTCCGCCAGCGTGCTGCTGCCGCCGGCGCAGGACCAGCGAGTGATGATCATCGGCGGCGGGGCGTACGACATGCACAACCAGGCCGGGGCGACCGGCTCGACGGCGATCGCCGGCCTCGCCGCCGGGGCCCCCGGGTACGTGCCCGCGGCACCGCTGACCATGCCTCGGATGCACCTGTGCGCGACCCTGCTGCCGGATCGGACCGTCCTGGTCAACGGAGGGTCGATGATGGAGGAGAGCCCCGTCGACGCCGCCCTGGACGCCGAGATCTACCATCCCGCGCCGCCCCTGGAACCGGGCGCCTGGAGCATGGCCGCGAGGTCCCGGGTCCCCCGGCTCTACCACTCGGTCGCCCTGCTGATGCCCGACGGCACGGTGGTCACGGCGGGATCGAACCCGCAGCGCACAACCGAGGAACTGCGGATCGAGGTGTTCTGGCCGCCGTACCTGTTCGCCGGCGACCGGCCGACCTGCCTGCCCGCCCAGGTCGAGGTGACCTACGGCGCGGCGCTCACCGCCGAGGTCCCGGACGCGGCCGGGGTCGCCTCCGCCTGCCTGATCCGGCCCGGGGCCACCACCCACTCCGCCGACGGCGAGCAGCGGCTGGTGGACCTGCCGCACCAGGTCACGGGACCGGATCAGGTGAGCCTGCAGCTGCCGGCCACCGGCGCCCTGGCGCCTCCCGGCTGGTACCTGCTGTTCGTGCTGGACACCGCCGGGGTGCCCTCCGAGGGCCGCTGGATCCACCTGACCTGAGGCGGTCAGCCTTCGAGGATCATCCCGGCGCCGACGGTCACGTTGGTGGCCTCGTCGATCAGCACGAACCCGCCGGTGTGCCGGTTGCGGCGGTACTCGTCGGCGAACAGCGGGCCGGTGGTGCGCAGCACGATCCGGCCGATCTCGTTCAGGCCCAGCTCGGTGCTGCCCTCGTGCCGGTGCAGGGTGTTCACGTCGAGGGCGTAGCGCAGCGACTTGACCAACGTGCGCACCGTCTTGGTGGTGTGCTTGAGGGCCAGCTTCTGCCCCGGCCGCAGGGCCTTGTCGCTCATCCAGCACACCATCGCCTCGATGTCCTGGGTGACCATCGGCTTGTTGTGCGGCCGGCAGATCATGTCGCCGCGGCTGACGTCGATCTCGTCGGTCAGCCGGATGGTCACCGACATCGGCGGGAAGGCCTCGGCCACCGGGCCGTCCATGGTCTCGATCGAGGCGATCGTGCTGGCGAAGCCCGAGGGCAGGACGACGACCTCGTCACCGGGCTTGAACACACCGCTGGCGATCGTGCCGGCGTAGCCGCGGTAGTCGTGGATGGCCGAGGACTGCGGCCGGATCACGTACTGCACCGGGAACCGGGCGTCGATGAGATTGCGGTCGCTGGAGACGTGCACGTGCTCGAGGTGGTGCAGCAGGGAGGGCCCGTCGTACCAGGGCATCGCGGCGGAGCGGGTGACGATGTTGTCGCCGTTGAGCGCCGAGATCGGGATCACCGTCAGGTCGGGCACGTCGAGCTTGGCGGCGAAGTTGACGAACTCGTTGCTGATCGCCTCGTACACCTCGCGGGAGTAGTCGACCAGGTCCATCTTGTTCACCGCGAGCACCAGGTGCGGCACCCGCAGGAGGGTGGCGATGAAGGCGTGCCGCCGGCTCTGCTCGACCAGGCCCTTGCGGGCGTCCACCAGGATGATCGCCAGGTCGGCGGTCGAGGCCCCGGTGACCATGTTCCGGGTGTATTGGATGTGTCCCGGGGTGTCCGCGATGATGAACTTGCGCCGCGGGGTGGCGAAGTAGCGGTAGGCCACGTCGATCGTGATCCCCTGCTCGCGCTCGGCCCGCAGACCGTCCGTGAGCAGGGCCAGGTTGACGTAGTCGTCGCCGTGCGCGGCGCTGGCCTTCTCCACCGCGTCGAGCTGGTCGGCGAAGATCGACTTGGCGTCGTACAGCAGCCGCCCGATCAGGGTGCTCTTGCCGTCGTCCACCGAACCCGCGGTGGCGAAGCGCAACATGTCCATGGTCACGGCTCAGAAGTACCCTTCTCGTTTGCGGTCCTCCATGGCGGCCTCGCTGAACTTGTCGTCCCCACGGGTGGCGCCGCGCTCGGTGATCCGGGTGGAGGCGACCTCGTCGATGATCGCGTCGATCGTGGTGGCCTCGCTGCGCACCGCGGCGGTCAGGCTGGCATCGCCCACCGTGCGGTAGCGGACCATCGCGGTGAACGTCTCCTCGCCGGCCTTGGGCCGGCAGTACTCGTGGTCGGCGTAGAGCATGCCGCCCCGGTCGAACACCTCGCGCTCGTGGGCGAAGTAGATCGAGGGCAACGCGATCTGCTCCCGCTTGACGTACTGCCAGATGTCCAGCTCGGTCCAGTTCGACAGCGGGAACACCCGGATGCTCTCCCCGAGGTGGATCCGGCCGTTGAAGATCGACCACAGCTCCGGCCGCTGGTTCTTCGGATCCCACTGCCCGAACTCGTCGCGGAAGGAGAACACCCGTTCCTTGGCCCGCGCCTTGTCCTCGTCGCGGCGGGCGCCGCCGAACGCCGCGGTGAACGCGTGCTTCTCCAGCGCATCCAGCAGCACCGGGGTCTGGATCCGGTTGCGGGTGCCGTCGGGCAGCTCGTGCACCGTGCCGGCCGCGATCGCCTCGGGCACGCTGGCCACGATCAGCTGGACGCCGAGCTCGGCCGCCCTCCGGTCGCGGTACTCCAGCACCTCGGCGAAGTTGTGCCCGGTGTCCACGTGCAGCACCGGGAACGGGATCCGGGCCGGCCAGAACGCCTTCTCCGCCAGCCGGAGCATGACGATCGAGTCCTTGCCGCCGGAGAACAGCAGCACCGGCCGCTCCAGCTCCGCCGCCACCTCCCGGAAGATGTGGATCGACTCGGCCTCCAGCGTGGACAGCTCGGAGAGCCGGTACTCGTGGGCCATCTGGGTCACGCGGTCACCTCTCGCATCGACATCACCCGGCGGCGGCCAGGGCCGCAGTCATGGTCACGATCTGATCGGCATATTCGGGCCGGCACACAACCAGATCGGGCAGACGTGGATCGGGCCGGTTGTAGACCAGGGGCGACCCGTCCACCCGGCTGGTGTGCAGGCCGACGGCGCGGGCCACCGCCACCGGAGCGGCGGAGTCCCACTCGAACTGCCCGCCGGCATGGACGTAGGCGTCGGCCTCACCGCGCCAGACCGAGGCGCACTTGACCCCGGCCGACCCCATCGGCACCAGCACGGCCCCGAGCCGCTCGGCCAGGTCGGCGACGAAGGCGGGCGGGCGGGTCCGGCTCACCGCCAGTCGCAACGGACCCGTCGCCCGGCGAGGGAGCAGGGGCGGCTGGTCGGTGCCGTAACAGACGTCGTCCGCCGGCATGGCCACCGCGCCCGCCACCAGCACGCCGTCCTGCCACAGCGCGACGTGCACCGCCCAGTCGATCCGGTCGGGCTCGGAGAACTCCCGGGTGCCGTCCAGCGGGTCGATGATCCAGACCCGGGAGGCCTCCAGCCGTCCGGGGTCGTCCGCGGCCTCCTCGGACAGGACCGCGTCGTCGGGGCGGTCGTCGTCCAGCCGCCGGGCGAGCACGGCCTGCGCCCCGGCGTCGCCGGCCGCGCGCAACCCCTCTCCGGTGTAGCCGCTGCGCCGGATCTGAAGGAGGACCTCACCGGCCTCGATCGCCAGGCTGCGCGCGAGCGCCGCGTCCGCAGCGGCGGGATGAGGTGTGGTGGTGGTGCGGGCACGTGGCACGTGGATCCCTTTCGGGTCAATCCAGGGTGGAAGTGGGAGCCGCGCTGCTCCGCTACGTCACCGACGGTACCGCAGCAGCCAGTACTCACCGTGAGCGCGAGGTCGCGCGTTGACCTGAACGGCCCTACCCCACCGGACGGCGCCCGAGGCGGTGCAGGGGCGCGCCCGCCACGGGACTGGCCCGGGGTGCCCAGATCGCGGTGTCGATCCCCGGCACGGCGAGCAGAGCCGTGCCGCGCTCGGTCAGGGCCTCCAGCAGACGCCGTCCGGCCAGACCCGACAGGTCGAGGTCGCTGCTCAGGGCGACCGCGGTCACGGCGAGCTCGTCGGCCATCGCGAGCACCTCGGAGACGTCCGCCGTGATCGGCACTCCGTAGGTCGGCGTCCCCGCGGACCCGTCGTAGGGCAGGCAGGCCCCGACCGCCACCAGGCCGCACTGCGGGGCGGCGTCGAGCGCCTCGATCAGGGCCGCAGCCGATTCGGGGTGCCCCACCACGAGCACCCGGCTCAGCCCGCGACCGCGCGACCGCTCCTGGTGCAGCCGGGCCCGGGCCGCCCAGCGGACCAGCACCGAACCCGACAGCAGC
>JBAPWU010000419.1:0-3204 GCA_049283855.1 Kineosporiaceae bacterium | reverse complement strand
CCGGCGGGGGTGCGCGCGGACGACGCCGAGGTGGCGGCGATCGTGGCCCGGGCGCAGGCGGAGCTCGGTGACGAGGCGGGGCTGGTCCCTGCGCCGGCCGGGATCGACGATGGAGGCAGGCAGATGTGGGGGTTCGGGAATGAGTGAGCAGCTCGCGGCCGATGACTGTTTCACCTGCGCGCAGACGGCACGCGGGACCGACGCCCCGCAGCGCGAACGGGTCGCGACCACGGGCCACTGGCGGGTGGCCCACGCCTTCAACACCTCCCTGCCGGGCTGGTTGGTGATCGTTCCCCGGCAGCACGTGCTGGCCTTCGACGAGCTGTCGATCCAGGCCTGTGTGGAGCTGGGGCCGCTGGTGCACGATCTGACCTCCGCGCTCAGGGAGTGCCTGGGCTGCACCAAGACCTACCTGATGCAGTTCTCCGAGGCCGAGGGGTACTCCCACCTGCACCTCCACCTGGTTCCCCGGATGCCGGACATGCCTGAGGAGGCCAAGGGCCCGCGGTGCTTCACCTACCTCGAGGTCGAGGAGTCGCTCCGGGTGCCGGTGGCGCAGGTGGACCTGCTCGCGGCCGCCCTGATCGAGTCCCTCGCCTCGGGTTGACCGGGGCGGGGAACCTGCCGAAGGCTTGGTAGAGTTCTGCCGCGTCGATCCCGCATAGCTCAATTGGCAGAGCAGCCGGCTGTTAACCGGCAGGTTCTTGGTTCGAGTCCAAGTGCGGGAGCCACCAGGAACTCACTCGAGGGCCGGCCCGGCCTCCCGATGGCTAGGGTGGCCTCCTTCTCACCGATGCACGCGACGGAGGCGACGATGGCGTCCCCCAGCCCCGGCTACTCGATCACCCTTCGGGTCCAGGCTCCGATCACCCCGCACGCCACGGGTGACCTGACCACGGCGATCGGTAAGGCCGGAGGAGTGGTGACCGCGCTCGACGTGGTCGAGTCGCACTACGACGTGATCGTCGTCGACGTCACCTGCAACACCATCGACGCCGCGCACGCCGAGGCGATCACCGAGGCGGTGTCCGAGCTCGACGGGTTCGAGGTGCACAAGGTCTCCGACCGCACGTTCCTGATGCACCTCGGCGGCAAGCTGGAGGTGGTGCCCAAGGTGGAGCTGCGCCACCGCGACGACCTGTCCCGCGCCTACACCCCGGGCGTGGCCAGGATCTGCCTGGCGATCGCGGCCAACCCGGACGACGCCCGCCGGCTGACGATCAAGCGCAACACGGTCGCCGTGGTCACCGACGGCTCCGCCGTGCTCGGCCTGGGCAACCTGGGCCCGGCCGCGGCGCTGCCGGTGATGGAGGGCAAGGCCGCGCTGTTCAAGCGGTTCGCCGACGTCGACGCCTGGCCGGTGTGCCTGGACACGCAGGACAGCGACGAGATCGTCGCCATCGTCAAGGCCATCGCCCCGGTCTACGGCGGGATCAACCTGGAGGACATCGCCGCGCCGCGCTGCTTCGAGATCGAGGCCCGGTTGCGCGACCTGCTCGACATCCCGGTCTTCCACGACGACCAGCACGGCACCGCGATCGTCGTCCTGGCGGCGCTGATCAACGGATTGCGGGTGGTCGACAAGAAGCTGAGCGACGTCCGGATCGTGGTCTCCGGTGCCGGGGCGGCCGGGCAGGCGATCATCCGGTTGCTGCTGTCCCAGGGGGCGAGCGATATCGTCGCCTTCGACAGCCGCGGGGTGGTGCACGACACCCGTGACGGCCTGGACCCGTTCAAGGCCTGGATCGCGCAGAACACGAACACCGAGGACTTCGTCGGCTCGTTGCCGGAGGCGCTGGTCGGGGCCGACGTCTTCGTCGGGGTCTCCGCTCCGAACCTGTTGACCGGCAACGACATCTCCCGGATGGCCGACCGGGCGATCGTGCTCGCGCTGGCCAATCCCGACCCCGAGGTGGACCCGCTGGCGGCGGCCGAGCACGCGATGGTGGTCGGCACCGGTCGCAGTGACTTCCCGAACCAGATCAACAACGTGCTGGCGTTCCCGGGCTTCTTCCGTGGCCTGCTCGACGCCGGGGCGCACCACATCAGCGACGAGATGATGGTGGCGGCGGCGACGGCGATCGCCTCGGTGGTGCACGACGACCAGCTCAACCCCAGCTTCATCGTGCCGAGCGTGTTCGATCCCGCGGTGGCTCCGGCCGTGGCTGCCGCCGTGCGCGACATCGCCCGCGCCCGCTGAGGGCCGTTCATGTGGACGGACGTCGCGGCCCGCTTCGGGCTCGCGGGGCAGGTGCGCCCGCTTCCGGGGGAGCGGACGGCGAACGCGGTCCTGCTCGCCCCGGACGGGCGTCCCGTGGCGGTGCTCAAGCTCCACCAGCCGGCCGATGCGGATGAGATAGCCCTGGAGATCGCCGCGCTGCAGCACCTCTCGGCATTCCCCGTGGTCAGTGCCCGGGTGCCCCGGGCACTGACCACGGCGACCGGTGATGCCGTGGTCGTGATCGACACCCCGGACGGTGTGCGCCTGGCCCGCGGGTTGACCTGGCTGCCCGGGCGCACCTGGCGCGAGGTCGATCCGGGGCCGGTCGCGTTCGGAGGGTTGGGCCGACTGGTGGCCCAGGTGGACGGTGCCCTGGCCGGCTTCGACCACCCGCACGCGGATCGGGCCCTGCGCTGGAACCTGGCGCGAGCCGGTGCCGCCCTCGCCCTGGTCGACCACGTCGAGGACCCCGCGGTGCGCCAGGCGGTGCGCGCCGTGCTGACGGCGTTCGTCGAGGACGTCGCCCCGGTGCTGGCGACGCTGCCCAGCCAGGTGATCCACAACGACGCGAACGACGCGAACCTCGTGCTGGACGACACCGGGGCGGTGCACGGGCTGATCGACTTCGGCGACCTCTGCCGGGCGCCGAGGGTCTGCGGGCTCGCCATCGCCTGCGCCTACGCCGTGGCAGCCGTGCCGGCGACGCTCGACCCCTGGCGCGGCCTGGCGCCGCTGGTGGCCGGCTATCACACCGTCGCACCACTGGACGCGGTGGAGCTCGCCCTGCTGCCGGCGCTGGTGCGGACCCGGCTCGCGGTGAGCCTCGCGATGGCCGGCTGGCAGCACTCCCGCGAACCGGGCAACGCCTACCTGCTCTCCAGTCAGGAAGCGGTAGGCGCCGCGCTGCACCGCCTCTCGGGCCTGGACGACCCCCTGGCGCTGACCCGGCTGAGGGCGGCGACGGGCCTCGAGCCGTGCCCCCG
>JBAPWU010000418.1:0-6313 GCA_049283855.1 Kineosporiaceae bacterium | reverse complement strand
CGCCGCGATCGCCAGCAGCAGCCGGACCCGCAGGGCATCTGCGGCGCTCAGGTAGGTGAAGGCGGGTACCAGCCAGGTCACGGCCGCCGCCGCGGTCAGGGCGGCGGCAGGTGCCCACCGGTCGAGCACGATCCGCCGCGATCGCCCGGCCCAGGCCGGCCGGGTGGCCAGGGCCAGTGAGAGCACGACCGCCAGCACGGAGTAGCCGAGCACGATCGCCGGGCGGTAGCGCACCACGCTGTACGTGGCCGCGGCCATCCCGAGGACGACGGCGCAGGTTGCGAGTGGGGCCACTCCTCGCTCGGGCACCCGGTCAGGGTAACGAGGCCACGACCAGGGTGCTCAGGCCGATCACCACGCCGATCACGACCGCGGCGATCGCCGCGACCATGAGCCCGTACTCGACCGCCGAGGCGCCGCGGTCGCGCGAGGGTCGGGCCAGCCCCTGAAGATGCTCGAGCACCCTGAGCACGCGGATCGCCTCTACTCGCTCTGACCCTTGACCAGTCCGAGCCGCACGGCGGCCATCACGGCCTGGGCTCGGTTGCCGGCGCCGAGTTTCTCGTAGATGTTGGCGACGTGGGTCTTGGCGGTGGACTCGCTGATGTAGAGCCTGCGGGCGATCTGCGAGATCGCCAGGCCGTCGACCAGCAGGTCCAGCACCTCACGCTCACGCGGGGAGAGCTTGGGCCCTGCCGGGGCGTTCATCCGGCGCTGCATGGCCTCGGGCAGATCGCGAGCGGTGAAGGCGCGCGGGTTGGCGGCGGCGTGCCGGGCGGCGGCGACCACCTCCTCGGCGGGAGCGTCCTTGCCGACGAAGGCCGAGGCTCCGGCGTCCAGGGCGGCGAACAGCTTGTCGTCGCCGGCGTACATGGTCAGCACCACCACACCCAGGGCGGGAGTCGACTTGCGGGCCTTCTCGGCCAGCGCGATCCCGTCTCCGTCCGGCAGTCGGACGTCGGTGACCAGGACACGCGGACTGAGCCGGTGCAGGGCATCGACGGCCTCTGCCACGGTGCCCGCCTCGCCGACCACCTCGACGTCACCGGCACGGTCGAAGGCCCGCCGCAGACCCTCTCGGATCAGCTGGTGGTCATCGACCAGGAGCACGGTGATCTGGTCCTGCACCCCCGTCACGCTGTGCCCCCTGGATGCGGGGATCCGGTGGGACCCGTAACGCCCGGCGAGTCTGCCATGACCTCACTACCTCTCGAATCTGTGATCAACGTGCTCGTCCGTACGGACGTCGGGTTGGGTTCGAGCAGGATCTCCACCACGGTCCCGCGGGCCTCGGTCCGGTTGCGCACCGACAGGTTCGCTCCGATCCGGGTCGCCCTCTCCTTCATCCCGGTGATTCCCATGCTGTCGGGCCGAGGGGCGGACAGTCCGCGCCCGTCGTCCGCGACCACCACGTGCGCCCGGGGCGGGTCGACCGCCACGGTGAGCCACAGGTTGCTCGCGCCGGCGTGCCGGCGGACGTTCGTGACCGCCTCCTGGACGATCCGCAGGAGTTCGACCTCGGTGGCCAGCGGCAGCCGGTGCGGAGACTCGTCGGTGGAGACGTGCACGATCAGCCCGGACTGTTTGCCCACCCGCTGCACGTAGTCCCCGAGGGTGCGGGCCAGCCCGATCGTCTCGTCCACGCCGGCGCGCAGGTCGAAGATGCTCAGTCGCAGTTCGGCGACCAGGGTGGTCAGGTGCTCGCGCAGGGTGTGCAGCCGGTCGGCCACCTCCTGCGGCGCGTCGCTGGCGATGTCGTCGATCTGATAGCCCACCGAGGCCATGTCCTGGGCGATCCCGTCATGGATCTCGCGCGCGAGCCGGTGTCGCTCGTCCACCGTTGCCAGCCGGCGGACGTCGTCGAACAGCAGCGCCGAGGCCAGCCGTGGGCCTGCCTGCGCGATCGCGGAGCGGCATGCCTTCACCGACTCGTCGTCCAGCGATCGGGCGCCGGTGGTGTCGGCCAGCACGACCACCCCCACCACCCGCTCACCCATCAGCACCGGCAGAGCGAGCACGGTCACCCCACTGCGGCCGCGGCGCACCAGGTCGGCGGCCACCCAGGCGTCGAGCACGACCGACTCGGTGAGCGGGTTGGGCGAGTCGCCGACGACCGGCACGAACCGGCCGGCCGCCGAGCGGACCAGAACGGTCGCCCGGGCTCCGTCGGCGATGCCCTGCAACTCCTCGACCAGGGCCATGGCCAGGGTGTGCGGGTCGAGCCCGAGGCTGAGCCGGCGGGCGACCAGGTTCAACTCGGAGAGCAACCGGTGGGCATCGGCATAGGCCGGCTCGACCAGCGGTCGCTCGACGCGCGCCATGCGCTGCGCCCAGCCCGAGACCAGGGCTGCCGCAGCGAGCAGCGGCAGCCAGTACAGCGGATGGGTCAGCGGTGCCGTCGTGGGGGCGCGGCCTGCGGCCGGGACCAGGAGCCCAGTGGTGCCGAGCACCACCGCGGCGACGGCGAACGCCGTGAGCGCGGCCCGGATGCCGCTGCTCATCCCCGCGCCGATCACCGGCAGCAGCAGGTAGGGCACGAACGCTGCACCGGACGGCGCGAGGGCACCGACGACGAGGGCCGCCGCCAGGGTCTCGGTCACCGGAAGCCCCCAGTCCGGCTCCCTCGAGGGCCAGCCGTAGCCGATCGCCGCGACCAGAGCCAGCAGGACGGCGATCAACAGGGCCGGGATCGGCTCCCCGTGCAGCGCGGTCAGCCCGGCGCCGAGCGCTATCGCCAGGCCACGGGCGATCAGTGCCCAGTACCTGGTGTACCACCCTCGGCGGATCGAGCGCACGTGGGTAATCTGCCACACTCGCGGCCCCCGAACGGGCCAGAGTCAGATACTCAGTGCGACAGATCGACTTCGCGCAGTGGTGCCAACAGTCGGGCGAGGTGTCGCGTCTGCAGCGCCGTCCGCAGCAGAGTGGCTCCTTCGCGGACCGGCTCGACGACGGCACCCAGGTCGCGCTCGGTGAAGGCGCCGGCCTCGACGTCGCGAGCCAGGACCACCGCGGCGCGTACCTCGGGGATGGGAACGGCCAGCAGATGACGCCAGGCTGCCAACGGTGCGCCGGCCAGCTTGGTGCGGACGACGTCGGTGTCCTCCACCAGCAGGGCCCTGCCGCCCAGAGCGATCTCGGAGACCAGCCAGTGACTCCCGTCCAGCACCAGGCGCCGCTCCAGGGGCCGCAGTCCCACCCCGCCGCTGACCCGCCAGACCCCGCCGTCGGGCACGAGGACCGCCGCGGCATCGGCGTTCGCCCGTTCGACGATCTCGTCAGCCAGGGCCTGGGCGGTGTCGGCGACCCCGAACAGGCCCCCGATCCGCTCGGTCAGGCCGGAGACGAGGAGGGCCAGGGATGATCCGCCCTGATCGGGCTGGCTGCCACTGACCCAGCCGTCGTCGGTGACCTCCCCGGTCACCGGGACCGGTTCGAGAACCAGTTCCTCTGCAACGGTGTCACCGACCTCCTCGACATCGGCGACATCGGCGACATCGGCGACATCGGTCGTGTCGGAGGCGGTGCCCGGTGCCCACGGACTCTGCTCCCAGCGCAGCGCGGGGGCCGGCCCGGGGTCGGCCACGACGGGGAGTGGGGGCGGCACCGCCACCGGTGCGCGGGGTTCGGTGACGGGCGGTCCCTCGGCGTCGGATGCGGTGACGGGCGGTCCCTCGGCGTCGGATGCGGTAACGGTCGGGTCCTCGTGGGTCGCCGTGTCCCTGGGCCCCGGCACGTCGTCCTCGCTGGCCAGGCCTTCCTCGCTGGCCAGGCCCTCGTCGGTGGCCTGGCCCTCCGCTGTCACCTCCTCCTCGGTGGCCGTGACCGTCGGGGGGTCGGTGAGGGCGGATGGATGACCCGGCAGCCCGCTCCACCAGTCGAAGTTCTGCGCGGCCCAGCCGTTGTCGCTCGTCCCGGGATGCACGTCCCGCGGTGGGGTGAACGGAAGGATCAGCGAGCGAGTATCCAGGGCTCCCAGACTCATGGCCGGCGCGACGATGTCCCGCCGGGGCAGACCCGGGACGGCGTCCTCGTCGTTCTTGACCGGGGTGTCGAGCACGGCGTCCTCGTCGTTCTCGACCGGGGCGTCGAGCACGGCGTCGGCGCCGGCGAGGTCGTGGGGGCCGTCGAGGTCGTCCGCAGCGTCGGCGAGGTCCGCGGGCATCGGTCCGTCCCCGTCGACGACGGCCTCGGGTTCCTCGACCGGCATCGGCCATGGGGGTAGGGGCGGCGGCAGCGCCGGGCCGACCCCCATCGCCGGACCGTCGGGAAGCGACGGCGGTTCGAACGACGTGGGAGTCCTCGGGGCCGCGGCGACCGAGGAGGGCGTGGGGATCGGCAGTGGCGGGGGCAGGACGGTGGGGGCAGGTGACGGAGGGAGGGGCGGGGGCTGGAGAGCCGCGGGTCGGGTGAACAGCCCGGGTCCGGCAGCCTCCTCGGTCCCCTCCTGCTCCTTCTCCTCGGTCCCCTCCTGCTCCTTCTCCTCGGTTCCCTCCTGCTCCTCCTCCTCGATCGGGATCGAGGATGCGGAATCGACGACGGCCGGGATGGCCCACAGCGACTCGGCCTCGGACCATGGCGCCGGCTGGAAGAGGACTGCCGGATCAGTGCCGTGCGCCGACGGCTGGTCGTGGTCGCGACTCTGGTCGTGCGTGTCCGGCGCCGCAGAGGCGCGGGTGCTGGCCCGGCGCAGCCACGGCGGCGACCACAGCGACCCGCCCCCGCGCCGGCGGTGCGCCATGGGGTGCTCGGCCTTGTGCGGAAGGGCGTGGTCGGACTCGGCGTGCACCGGGGCATGCTCGAGCACCGGGAACTCGGCCGCGACCGGCTCGGCCACGGGGGTCCAGTGCTCGACCACCGGCGCGGGCGCCGGCTCGGGGGCGAGCAGTCGTTCCCAGCCGGGGTCGGCGCCCCCGCCTGGCAACGGCGGTGGGAGCACCACCGGGCGATCCGCACCCGCGACCTCCACCAGATGGTCGACCGCGACCTCCAGCCCCGGCTCGAGCTCGCTCTCAGCCTCCGCCTCCGACGCAGCCGGGGTCGCCGGTGCAGTCCGCGCCGTCCACGTGGCCGGCTCGACCCAGCCCACAGGTTTGGCGAACGGCGCCATCCAACTCGCTGCGGACTCCTCCTGCGCGGCGGGAGCACCCTCTTCGGCGGGTGACTCCACCTGCGCCGCCGAGACGTCCGGTTCGGGCTCGTCGGCGCCGGGCTCGTCCCGGTCGCGGGAGGCCAGTTCGGGGAAAGTCAGTCCGGGGGAGGTCACGTCGGAGACGGCCAGGTCGGAGACGGCCAAGTCGGAGACGGCCAAGTCGGAGACGGCCAGGTCGGAGACGGTCAGGTCGGAGACGGCCGGCGTGGGGGCGGTCAGGTCGGGGACCGCCGGCGTGGGGGCGGCAGGCGCGGCGGGGAGCACCACCACGTCCGGTCGTGACCGGTTCTCGGCCAGATCCGCGACCCCGTCCAGCAGGGCGGCCCGGGTGATCGGCAGCGGCACCACGACGACGTCTGGCAGGTCGACCGCGACCAGGCCTGCCCAGGCAGGCTGGTAGCCGGAGACGATCAGCACGGGCGTGGTGTCCCCGGTCGCGCGGAGCCGGTCGAGTGCGTAGATGGCGGCGGCAGGTTCACCGACGTCGAGGACGACGACGTCCACGTCGGCACCGGGAGCGACCTGATCGATCGCCTCGACGGGGTGCTCGATCACCTCGTGGACATCGGCGAGTCGCATCGCCAGGGCCATCGACCGGGAGACGACGAGAAGACGTGCCACGGGTCAATGCTCCTTCCCGGAGACGCACGGCGCGGTCACCGGCCAACTCCTCGGCCCGCGGACAACGCCTGATCCTCGATGCTGTGATCCTCGATGCCGGTGCCGGGACGCGCAACACCCCGGCGGGTCGGAATGCCGAACGTCCCGGGAAGAATCATTGCACTGAGCCGACCGCTGGCCCCGCCACGCCCCGCGCCGTGGTCGGGCCCGTCGGGGCGCGGCCTCCACGGAGGGCTCAAGGAGGACCCCGGAGCGGCCGATCGAGGTCTGGTGAGTGCTCGCTGCCCGTCGTGCGGAGCCCGCAATCTGCCGGACGCCGCATGGTGCACCCTCTGTCACGGCCCGATGGACCGGCCCCCCGCCGTGGCCGAACCAACGGCGGTGACGACTCCGGTACCGACTGCGGCGCCGGGTGCGTCGGAATCGGCCTCGCTCGGTCCGGCAACGCCGACCGGGCTGGTCGGCGGCCATGTACCCGCGGAGGTGGTGGAGGAACTGGTCGGCCGGCTGGCGGCCACCGAGGGCGGCTCAGCCCTGCCC